>JBEKTF010000024.1:0-42795 GCA_049516355.1 Bryobacteraceae bacterium
TGAACTGGCTCGTCTTCGCCAGAAGCGTGTCTGTTCCTTCATCCGGCGCATGCTCGCGCAATGTGACTAATTCCTTCGGATCTTCGGGAATGTGAAGGTAAATGAACGTGCGGCCGGACGGAATCCAGAGCGCCGCGCCGATACTCCCCGGTTCGGTCTTGAGTTGCCGGTTGCCGGATCCATCGTGATTGACCAGCCAAAGCCCGCCGCCGGCGCGATAGAGAACCTGCGTGCGCCGGGGACGAACCATCAACTCTTCGATTTCCCGATCGATTTCCACAATGCGCCGGGTCTGCTGCCGAAGCACACTGACGATTCGGGACCTGCCATTGCGCCGTTCGGAAAATATTGCGGAACCATCGGCGCCGATCGAGAATCCCGTTCGCACGGCGTCTTCCGGAACGGCGTGGATCTCCCGAATCTGGTTGTTCGCCAGTTGGCCATTTTTCAGCGACAGGCCGTCGAAGAAGAAAAAGCTGCGATCGTCGGGCGACAACGATAAGCTTGCCGGATCGAGCGCTGCGGCTTCGGTCAATTGACTCGACCCGCCATTTTTCAAATCCAGCAGAAAAGCCTGGCGGGCAGCGGGAGCGGAGGTTGCGTAGCGCTCGCTCCAATACAGCAGCGATTCGCCATGCCGGGTAAATTGCCGCAAGTGTGAGGCGGTCATTCCGCTCGCGAAGGAGGGATCCGTGAGGCGTATTACTTCGAGGTCGGTCGCGGGATCGGAGTAGCGCTGCCACTCCGGGCCGGATAACCGGCCAGCTACGGCCATGGCGAGGAAATCGCGCCGGGAAAGGGAAGCCAAGAAGCTATTTTACGCGCGCGCGCACGATCGGTTGATCAGAACGGGAATTCGCTCGGGGCAACCGGCTTGATAGCCGAAGACCGCGCGAGAAACCGGTAAGGATTCACGGGTGTCGACCCGATGCGAACTTCATAGTGCAGATGCGCGCCGGTCGACCGGCCGGAAGTTCCCACGGCGCCCAGCGTTTCGCCCTGGCGGATCTCCTGACCCTCAATGACATCCAATCGCGAAAGGTGCGCGTACCATGTCTGGTAATTGTTTCCGTGGTCGACAATCACGCAGCGGCCGTAGCCACCGTTCCATCCCGCATGGACAACGATTCCGTCGGCCGTGGCATGTACTGGCGTACCCTGCGACGCGGAGATGTCGACGCCCGTGTGCATCGCGCCTTCGCCGGAGAATGGATCGCTGCGGACACCGTAGCCGGCCATCAGACGCCCGTTGACGGGCCACAGGTTCGGCAGCACGTTAACATCGCCGCGCGTGAAGATGTTCCGCTCGCGGCTCAGATTTGTGGTTCGCAGATAGTCGTATTCGGCAAGCGTATCGCCCATGGTGGGAACGAGCGGCGCCTCCTCGACCAGATCCGAAGACCCGGCAAGCTGCTTCTTGACCCCGTAGGCCGTTGTAACTTCGTCAGCCAGCGATTGCAGAGTGGCCAGCTGCTCGTTGGTTTGCTTCACCTTCCGCTGCAGGTTGTCGTACCGCTCCCGGAGAACCTGGGCTTCCTGTTGCAGCGAATTGTAGTTGGCGACCTTCCACACCATCCTCGCGTAGCTTCCGACTACGCTGCACAGGATCAGCAGGGCGACGCCGAGCGCGCCAAACGCCCCGTAAACGAACCGATGCGGGATGTGGACACGCTGAAGCCGTCCGTGAAAAGAATGCGCCAGAACAACTATGAAATAATTTTGTTTCAATCCCTTTCCTCTTGGCGCGCGCTTCGGAGGACGCGTGCCCCAAAGTGATTTTGGACTGTTAGGCCCTGGACCTATGTCGCCCGTCGAGCCTCAAAACCGGCTAAAGTTACGAAACTGCGAGGTTAACATCCTTTAAGGTTGCAAGTCAACCCTTTTCATTGGTAATATCCCCGCTTGCCGAAACGCATTCCCGGAACGCACTTCGCGCGTAATCTCATTACGCGCAGAACATTGATTTTTCAACTGGTTAAGCGCGATTTCCAGCAGCGCTACATCGGCTCGGCGGCGGGCTGGCTATGGGGTCTCGTGCACCCTCTGGTGCTGCTTGCCAGCTACGTTTTTATCTTCGACATCTGCCTCCAAATGAAACCCGGGCCGGGCGAGGTGACCACCAACTATCCCATGTTCCTTTTCAGCGGGATGCTGCCCTGGCTCCTGTTCAGCGAGACCGTGCAGCGATCCTCCAGCTCTCTGGTCGAGCAGGCGAACCTGATTACAAAAACAGTGTTCCCTGCTGAAATAGTGCCGGTGTCGATTTTCCTCTCATCATTAATCAGCCATTTGCTGGCGCTCGTGCTGGCGATCGCGGGCGCCGCGATCTTTCTCCGCCACATGACCCCGATCCTCGCCCTGTTGCCGGTATTCATGCTGCTGCTGGGTCTGTTCGCGGTAGGGGTCGGATGGATCGCGGCGGCGCTTCAGGTTTACCTGCGGGACACCGCGCAGGTTCTGGCTGTCATCCTGACCCTGTGGTTCTGGGCCACGCCGATCCTGATCTCCGAGGATAAGTTGGCCCACGCCGGGCCATGGGCGCTGTGGCTGCTCAAACTGAACCCGCTGACCTATTTTGTGCGGGCATACCGGGAAGCGTTGCTCGGGCAACGGCTCCCGCTGTTAATCCATTGGGGGCTGGCCGCGGCCGCGTTCGCGACTGTGGTGTTTGTTTGCGGAGGCTTGTTCTTCCGCTATATGAAACGCGGATTCGCCGACGTCCTTTAGTATCCATCGCCGGGTTCAATCCCACAGCCTTATAGGCGGTCGGTTTGACCTTTGTTCCGGAGCCGACGTGGCGCACGCTCTCAGCGTGCCGTGTCGAGACTTTCTCGACACCCGTTTTTGCGAATGGTACGGGCGCCGGCACGAATGCCGATGCAGCACGCAAAAGTGTGCGTCACACACTTCAGGCGACTTTCAATCGCAATCAATCCTACCGGCTTGAGCCGGTAGCTGTTTAGTCTGTGCTCCGAAAGCCTTCAGCGGGCTTTTTCGGTGACCTTGACCTTCGCCGCGTCGAGTTTCTTCGTCACCTTCGCCAGTTCGACGGGGTCCTGATCCCCCGGCGCAGCCGCTTTCCACCCGGAAACCGCGACCTCCCATTGCTGAATCGCCTCGCGAATCTTGCCTTGCTTGAAGTAAACCTCGGCCAGGTGGTCGTGAACGGTAGGATCGCCGCCCACCTTTTCCACGGCCAGGCGAAGCTCATCTGCCGCCTGATCGAGCCGGTTTTGCCGGAAATAAACCCACCCGAGGCTGTCCTCGTACGCGCCGTTGCCCGGTTCGAGATCGAGCGCCTTCAGGATCAGTTGTTGCGCTTCATCGAGGTTGATACCGCGATCGGCGAACATATAACCGAGGTAGTTCATTGCACCCGAGTTTTCGGGATCGGCCGCCAGAACGCCGCGAAACGCCTTCTCGGCTGCATCGAAGTTCTTCTCCCGCTCATACATCGCGCCGCGCATGAACTCGATCTGCTGCTTCTCGCGCGGATCGGTTGTCAGAGACTCGGCCGCATCGAGTGTCTTCCGCTCGTCCTCGAATCGCTTTGCCTTATCCTGAATTTGCGAAATCGTCGTCAGGACGTCGCGGTCCTTTGCGGAGTTCGGAATCGCCTTCAGCTCGTTGATGGCGGCGTCGGTCTGCCCAAGATCGCCCAGGATTTCAGCATGTACGAAAATGATCGCCCGCTCGGTGGGGAATTTCTTCAGAGCGGAGTCGGCTTCCTGGCGCGCTGCCTTGTAGTCCTTCCCCGATCTGTAGGCTTCGATGATTTGCGCCTCTATCTTCGGCGTCAGCGAAGGATCGAGGTCCGAGATCTGCCGCAATGCCGAAACCGTTTCCTGGGCTTTTCCGGCCTGTTCCTCCATGGCCGCCAGTCCGAGCAGCATCGTCTTTCGCTGGTCGATTTCCGCTTTGGAGTACTGCTCCTTCTTCGTTTCGTTCAAGAGAGACTGGACGGCCGCAATTGCCTCTGCCGTCTTTCCCTGAAACCGCAGGAGCTCCACTTCGGCGTAGCGCACTTCGGGGGTGTTTCCCACCGCGCGGGCCTTGGCCAAAGCCGCTCCGGCGCCCGCGAAATCATGCTTCCGCTCCAGCAGTTCGGCGATTTGAAGCTGCAGCGGCACGTTCTTCGGATCGTCGGCAGCTAAATCCTGGAACGCTCCCAATGCTTCATCAACCCGCCCCGCCGCGTAAAGATCGATCGCCCATTGCCGCCGCAGTCTGATGTCGTCGTTGCTCAGAGCGAGCGCCTGTTTGAAGGTGTCCGCGGCCTTGGAGTAATCCCTCACCTGTTCGTAAAACTGGCCGAGCATGACCACGGTGCGGGGATCGGGGTTCTTCTCCACCACCTGTTTCAGCAGCTCGATGGCGTTCGGCAGATCGCCGCGTTCGGCAAATACCATCGCCAGTCCGTTGAGCGCATCATCATCATTGGCATCGAGTGCCAAAACCTGGCGATAGGCTTTTTCGGCGGCGGTATCGTCGTGCGCAACGCGATAGAGACGGGCCAGCATGGATAAGCTTTCCGCATCTTTTGGATCCTGTTGCGTGATCTTCTGATACTGATCGATGGCATTCTTCAGCATGGCCTGATCGACCTTGCCCTGTTCCGGATCGCCAATCTGGCGGCTGTAAATCCGCGCCAGAATCTTCCGCGCGCTGTTGTTTCCCGGGTTGGTCTTCAGCAGGTTATCGGCTTCCTGCATGGCCTTTTCCAGTTGTCCGGTCTGAACGTAAAATTCGGTCAACTCTTCCGCGATGTACGTCGACGAAGGATCGGCCTTCATGGCCGCCCGGTACATGTCGATAGCCTTGTTGACGTATTCGCCGCGGTTGCCGTACGCGCCCGCCAACTCGCCATAGAGATGCGCCATGGCAAAGTCGTAATATGCCGCGGAACGATCGTCAGGCTGACCTGCCGACGCCGGGTTTGCCGGAACCTGGGAAAATGCTGGCGTAACAAATGACACGCACGCCAGACCGAAGGACAAAAACGCGGCTCTCGATTGACCGATCATGTTCTATCTTTCCTTGTGCCCCGCGCTACGCGCCCCATGGAGAATACGAAACTCCATGAACGGCACAACCCGTTCGTTCATCATTGTATAACGCTGATTGGAGGACGTTGGAGGAGAATAGGCCGTTGCCGGAAAATCTGAGCCTGGTCGCCATCGCAGGACCCACGGGGTCCGGCAAGAGCGAGCTTGCTATGCAATTGGCCCGGCGTTTCGACGGCGAAGTCGTGAACTGTGATTCCGTTCAGATCTATCGCTTTTTCGATATTGGTACGGCAAAGTTGGCGGAGAAAGACAGGCGCGGGATTCCGCACCATCTGATCGACATCGCCAACCCCGACGAAATCTTTACAGCCGGCGACTTTGCGCGCGTGGGAAGGCCCGTCCTGCGCGAAATCTCGAGCCGTGGGCATGTCCCTGTAGTCACCGGCGGTACCGGATTTTACTTGCGCGCGCTCATCGACGGCCTCGCGCCCGGCCCGTTGCGGAATGAAAACCTCCGGGCACGCCTCCAGGCGCGTGAAGCCAAACGGCCCGGCTGCGTTCACCGGTTATTGCGGAAAATGGATCCGCTCACGGCCGCCCGCATTCACCCCAACGATCTGCCGAAGGTGATTCGCGCCGTCGAAATCTGTTTATCCGAACGACGCTCCGCCACCCAGGTGTTCGCTGCGGGGCGCGATGCGCTGCAGGGTTTCCGCGTTCTCAAGATTGGCCTGTTCCCGGATCGCGAGAAGCTTTATCAACGCCTCGAATCCCGCATGGAAGCCATGTTTGCGGGAGGATTGATCGAGGAAACAGCATCGATCCTCGCCCGCGGCTATGCGCCGGATTGCAAACCATTTGAATCGATCGGATACAAACAGGCCCTTCAGACGCTCCAGGGAGAACTTTCGCCCAAAGAGGCGCTGTTCTACGCAACACGCGAGACGCGCCGCTATGCCAAGCGCCAGATGACATGGTTCCGGCAGGAGCCTGGACTTGAGGTTGTCTCCGGATTCGGCGATGATCCTGCGGTTGCGGCGAAGGTCGAGGAACGCGTTCGCGAATGGTTAGGGAACGCCGGCGGTCGCCTTTTGCCGCCGGTTCATTTAACGACTACCGACTGAAACAACCATGGGCGCTGCCCGCCCCCGGCCATGAAAATGGTCGTGACTTCCAGACGAGTTATCAACGACTTGAGCTCCATTTTCGGAGCAAAGTCGCCTGAAGGGCGTGGCGCACGCACCCTGCGGCGCACCCTGCGTGCCGCGTCGAGACTTCTTCGACGCTTTCCCTGCCTCGACACAGGTGTCCGCATGAGTGCGGACACGGCACGCTGAAAGCGTGCGCCACAAATGTTCAGAATATTTTGAAAACAAAGGTGAGACCTGCTGAGAGCTGACGCCTATAAGGCGGTGGATTTAGACCGGGTGATGGATACTAAAGTCGCTACTTCGTATAGTGCCCGGCGTCTTTTTCGTTCTCGGCGCAGTAGTAATCCATCAGGTCCGTATCGACTGTGATGAACTGATTCAGCCGGACGGTCCACGGCTTCGTATACGCCTTCGGATCGTCCACCGTCAAATCGATTTCGAGATGCCCATAATTCACTCGGTGAAAACGCTCGGTGATCTTAGCGGCCTCGGTTAGAGGGCTGCCGTTACGATCCAGCCACATATTATCGGCGAACCCCGCCGAGCGGACCACAAGAACGTCCCCTTCCCACTTCCCCGTGGAATAGCCGTAAAAGCTCGGCTGCGGATCTTCCGGCAGTGGCCTGCCATCGGTGAAGATCTGTCGGCGGCTGCCGTCGAGTTCGCTCAACATCAATATCAATCCCGGCGTTTGCACGATCTTGCGGAACAAGGGGTGCGTTTGCATTTTCACCAGGCCAACCGGCACGCAGTGGCTGCTGGGATCTCCCTGTCCGTTCAGAGCCATTCTTTCTTTCACCAGTTTTGCCGCCCATGGCTGGTAAGGCAAACCGCCCTTGTCTCTCAGGCTCCAGCCGATGTCGACAAACTCCTGCCCGACCATCATGTCGTTGCAACCGCCCGGCGGGCACGGCCTGTTGTGTTCGATGTCCCACACGCCGGAAAGATCGGGATGACCGTCCTTCGTATGCGGCGTGGGAGCCGAAAGGTTGGGCTTTCCATCGGCCGTTCGCGGCACTCCGACGCTCGGATAGTTCAGCCATTGCGCCGAAACCATCGGGCAGGCCGGCACGAAAACCAGATAGAAGAAGCAACTAAGTCGGGTAACTTTCATAATTACAGATCCGCCCCGCAGGCGTATGACGGCGCCTTCCGGCTTGGGGCTGATTATATACCGGCGCGCACCCCAGGCGCCACTTCAGTCTCTTTAGGACGAGGCGCAGAGCGCGATGATTTTCTTCGCCACGACCATGTACCCATCGAGGTCCATCGGTTTGGTCAGGAAAAGGTCCGGCGTGTAGCCTGTTATCTGAATTTGCTTGCGAGCGGCCCTTTCCGCGAACACAACTGTTGGAACAGCCTTGAGTTCGGGGTGGGATTTCACCGCTTTGAGTACTTCAGTCCCGTCGATCCCGGGGAGATCGAGGTCCAGTACGATCACACAGGGTTGGACGCTGGCTGACATTAGGAGGGCAAGGGCGACTTCTCCATCGCCGGCGGTAACCAGCTGGACATTCTCATTCAGCGTTCGGACAGCTTCCCGTAGCAGAAAAACCTCTCCAGGACTGTCTTCAACGTAAAAAATCTTTGCCGGCATCCGTCTTTCTTTCTTAATGATACCGATCCAGGCCTTTAACCCGGCGCGGGCGCAGGAAGCTCCGCGAGGTCGAGCCAGAAAGTCTTCAGAGAGTCTATGGCCTTATAGATTCCGTCCAGATCCCGCGGCTTCTGGATATAGCCATTGGCCCGTAATTCATATGCCAGCCGCACGTCTTTGCGCGCATTCGAAGAACTGAGGATGACCACCGGAAGCAATGTCGTGTCCGGATGCGCGCGTATCGCTCTGAGCACCCCATCGCCGTTCATGATGGGTAAATTCAGGTCCAGAATCACAAGATCGACTCGCGGAGCATTAATATGGACGCCGCGCCTGAACAGAAAATCGAGCGCATCTTCACCGTCGGGAGCTACATTGAGATGGTGACCCGCGTGGGTTTCTTCAAATGCTTCGCCGACCAGCCGAACGTCGGCCGGGTTGTCTTCAACCAACAGAATCTCACGTCGCGATTTGTCCACTGCCCTATGTTCCCTCGACGCCAGGCCACGTGAAATAGAAAGTCGATCCAACTCCGGGTTTCGACTCCACCCAGATTCGACCAGCCTGGCCTTCTATAATACGCTGGCATAGCGCTAAACCAATGCCCGTTCCGGGATATTCCGTCTTCTTATGCAATCGTTTGAAGATTACGAATATCTGTTGCAGATGTTCTTCAGCAATCCCAATGCCATTGTCCCGGAAGGAAAATATCCATTCGTTTGCCATCCGCCGCGCGGAAATGTGCACCTCGGGAGCAACCTCGCGCTTTCTGTACTTCAGCGCATTTGTCAGCAGATTGTGAAAAAGTTGCGATATCTGCCCCTCATCGCCGTCCACGGTGGGCAGCGGATCGCGGGTTACGATGGCTCCATTCTCTTCGACGATCACGCGGCAACTCTCGAGCACTTTATCCAGGACCACGCTGCAATCCACCGGCACGCCCTTTTCGGTCGAGTGGACGATCTGTGAATAGGAGAGCAGGTCTTCGATCAGCGCCGCCATGCGCTTTGTGCCGGTCTGAATATATTCCAGATATTCGTCTGCCTGCTTATCCAGTTGCCCTCTGTATCTGCGAGCCAGAAGCTGCGAAAAGCTGGTGACCATGCGCAGGGGTTCCTGCAGATCGTGAGAGGCGACAAAAGCGAAGCGCTCCAGGTCCGTGTTCGACCGTTCCAGATCCCGGCTGGCCGATTGGGCCTGCACGCGGGCGAGTTCCGCCGCCTGGTAGAGCCGGGCGTTGTCGATCGCTATCGCCGCCTGCGTGGATACGCGGCCCACGATTCGTTCGTGCGCTTTGGTGAACACCCCGGGGCTCTCGTGCCCGAAAAACAGCCCGCCAATCACCTCTCCCGAGCGGGAAACCACGGGCCCGGCGAGATAGCTCCGCACGGCCAGCCCTTCCGGGATAGCGAAAAACGGAGCATTTTCGTCATAGTGGGGATCCGTGCGGATATCCTCGTAACGCACGATGCCGGCCGATCTTCCGAAGGACGCCGCGAGGTCCGCCGCGGTGCCCCGTGGCGGGAACCCGTTGAACGCGTCTCGTGCCACTCCTGAAATTGCGTACAGCACGTTCGATTCGCTCCGGTCGGCGACCGCGTTGTAGCGGAAGACTCCGAACTGCGCGGTGGTAAGTTCAGTCGCCGCATCCGTCACCGCCTGCACCAGCTTTTCCAGATCCAGTTCCGCGAACGCCAGGTTCCCCAGATGATTGAGGATTTCAGCCTCGTGGCGGGCAGCCTTCTCGCGCGCAAGGAGTTCCTCCCGCGCCTGTTCCGTTTTTTTCCGCTCAATCCCGATGGCTACGCTGTTCGCGATGGCTTCGAGCGCGTGCAGCGCATCTTCATCGAGCGGCCGCCTCGCGAACGTTGCCGCGACTCCCACCAGGCGGCCTTCTACAACCAGAGGATATCCCGCAAAAGCGACCATGCCCTCTTTCCGAGCCCAGTCCGGATTGCCGATCCTGGTATCGTCCACGGCGTTATTCGTAAGATGGGGCTGCCTCTGCCGCGCAATCGTTCCAATCCCTGATTCCCCCAACTCGCCCGCCCCCAACTCGCCCGCCCCCAATACGATGCGTCCGTCGGCGCCGTTCACATCCGTATACATTCCGGCACTGGCCTGCAATTCCAATGCGGTTCCCGCGGCGTCGAGCGTCCAGATGCGCGCCAGCGCCGCATCGACGTGTTTTACAACGGATTCCGCGCAACTCTGAAGTGCTTCCCGCAGATCTTCAATTCTTGTGAGGGCTACGCCAACGTCAGCGCTCAAAGCGATCAAGCGCGCTCTGCGCGCCAGTGCGTCCTCCGAATGTTTCCGGACCGTGATGTCTTCGGTCAGGGAGATGATGTTGGAGGGTTCACCTTCGGCGTCGCGGGCGAGCGAAACGCTCTTTCGCACCCAGACGACGTTGCCGTCTCTCTTCAGGCAGCGCTTTTCGATAATGTAGTCGTTGATCTCTCCGGCCAGCATCTGCCTGGTGAACTCGGCATAACGCGCGCGGTCTTCGGGATGCGTGAGTAAGTAAGAATCGATCCCGGCCAATTCCTCCCTGGTGAAGCCGACAATATTACAAAAGGCTTCATTTACCTCGAGAAAACGGCCCTTCATGTCGGCGAGCGACACGCCGATCGCGGCTTGCGCGAAGGCTTCGCCGAAGCGTTCCCCGCTGGCGCGAAGATCCAGCCGCGCCCCTTCAGACTTGGCCATCGAGCGGTCCTCAGCCAGTCTTCCGCTTAGCAATGTTATCCAGCTTCGATGATCCCACCGTTTGGGCAGGAATGCTAATGCCCCCGCGGGCCGGGTCGTCGCAGGCCGCGATATAGAATGGGAAAAATAGAGTGCGCGGCCGGATTTCAGGCATGCGGTTTTGTATCAGGCGTCGTGTACTATACTATGATGTTTTGCCGCTCGAAAAGAATCACCACCCGATGACAAATCCAACGACGACCGACAGCAACAGCGGAGAATTTTTAGTCACCACGCGCCGCACTTTTCACCTTGCCGCAATTTACGTACTCGGTGCCCTCATCAGCCTCGCGCTGGCCATTCCCACCGTCATCTATCTTTTGGTGCCCCCGAAGGGTCGTAAGCAATCCGCCTTTATCGACGCGGGCGATATCAGCCAGTTGACACCCGGCCAGCCGGTTGAGCTGAGTTTTCAGCAGGAGCGCCTCGATGGCTGGAGGCTTGAGACGGAAAAGAAGACGGCCTGGGTAGTGAAGGGCGCCGATAACAAGGTGGTAGCCTTCGGTCCGCAGTGCACTCACCTCGGATGCGCCTACCACTGGGAGGCGGGAATGAACCTGTTTGTCTGCCCGTGCCACGGTTCGGATTTCGCGCTCGACGGCAAGGTGCTGGCGGGTCCCGCCCCGCGTCCGCTCGATCGATACGCGACGAAGATCGAAAACAATCGCCTGCAAATCGGCGAACTGAAACAATCCGCTCCACAGGCCTGATCCGTATGCGAAAAAAAATCGACGATTTAATCGAAGAAATTGACCGGCGCACCGGCTTGCATACCGGGCTCCGGAAGTTCCTGTATGAAGAGATTCCGGCGTCCAGCGGATGGCATCAGGTATTCGGCAGCGTAGCGCTGTTCATGATCATGATCCAGTTCTTTACCGGCATACTGCTGGCGTTCAACTATGCGCCTACGCCCGGGGATGCTTATAGCAGTGTTCGCTATATTGTGACCGAGGTGACTGCGGGAAGGCTGATGCGAGGCTTGCACCATTGGGGAGCGAGCATGATTATCGTGATCGTCGTCCTTCACATGGTCCAGGTGTTCCTGTGGGGCGCTTACAAGAAACCGCGTGAAAGCACGTGGATTGTCGGGGTCATTCTGCTGCTGCTGACACTTGCCTATGGCCTGACGGGCTATCTGCTCCCCTGGGACAATCGGGCGTATTGGGGCACCGTGGTCACAACCCAGATCGGCGCTACCGTGCCTGTCATGGGTCCGTATGTAAGCCGGCTGCTGGCCAGTACCGGCGATATCGGCGTCGTGACATTCGCGCGTTTCTACGGGCTGCATGTTCTGCTGCTCCCTCCACTCACGATGCTATTGATCGGATTCCACGTTTTCCTCGTCCGGCGGCATGGCGTTGCTCCGGTCCCGGGCGATGAAGCGAAGGCGAAGAAGTCGTTCTTCCCCGAACAGGTTTTCAAAGATACGGTCGCGGTATTCATCGCATTCATCATTCTGTTCGTCATGGCCGTGGCGGTGCGAGTGCCCCTCGAGCGCATGGCCGATCCCACCGATACCAGTTACATTCCGCGCCCGGAATGGTATTTCCTCTTCCTCTTCCAGACGCTGAAGGTGTTCGAGGGACCGCTCGAAGTTGTCGGCACAGTGGTGCTCCCGACCCTCGCGATTCTGGCCCTGATTCTGACGCCGTTCATCGATCACAGCCGGATTGTGCGCCTGCGGCAGCGCACACTGGCATTCGGGATTGTTGTGCTGGCCGCGCTCGGATGGGGTGGTTTGACGTTGGCTGCAGTCAAGTCGACTCCTCCGCAGACCGCTGCTTCGCAGATCGATTTCTCGGGCCCGACGCAGTGGATGCAACTCTCTCCCGCGGAGATGGCCGGTGTCGCTTACTACCGTCAGGAGAATTGCGCCACCTGCCACAACGTAGTCGGCGATACCCCGAAAACCGGGCCCAACCTGGTCAATACGGCCCGCCGTCATGACGCCGATTGGATGATGACGCATTTCAAGGCGCCTGGCACAGTAACTCCGGGAAGCGCCATGACGCCGGTGAACCTCACCGATGCCCAGCTCAAAGACCTGCTCGCTCTCATGGTGAAACTAACGCCGGACAACGCCGAAGTGGTGGATTCGGCCCCTGCGTTCGCCACGGCGGGGGCGTTGATCTTCCAGAAAAATAACTGCGGAACTTGTCACTCAGTAAACGGGGTGGGTGGGAAGATCGGACCCGTATTGAACGGACTGGACAATCGGCGTAGTGAAGCCTGGGTGATCGAGCACTTCCAGAACCCCCAGAAGATGTCGCCGAAGACGCCCATGCCACCGTACAAGTTCCCGGATCCGGACATGCAGAACGAGGTCTCGTATCTCATGACGCTGCCGGATAAAGCGCCCTCACAATAGGGTGAACAACGCCGCCGAACGAGCGGCGTTCTTGATCAGGCTCTGGGCGAAACTGCCGGGCATCTCGGATTAAGCCTGGAATCTGTTCCTTCACCTCGCTGGGAGTCTTCGCGAGTATATTGACCGGCAGCTCGGGGAAGTGGAGTTTTTCTCGAGCAACACGCAGCGTTCGATCTTGGGATCGCGCATAGTAGTTGTTCCGGATCGCAGGAGGCAAGGGCCTCGATGGCTGCAAGGCGGCGGTTTGTGGCCCCCGGCGATCTTAGAATATTTCCGGCCAGGAGAACGTTATTACGGTACTCATAACGTTGCGAGTTGGTCGGACTCTCCCATTTCCCCCGGCGGAAGCCATTATCATCTCTTTGTGAGCCGGATCGAGGGCAAGTGAATAGGGCCCGTATCCGGTTAGCCGTTGAACCGGGATCTTCCAGCGCGGCGGAACGTCGCCATTGTCGTTGATGCTCCAGGCGCCCACGAAGCTTGTAGGCTTCCCAGGTTCGTCCGAGCCACCGGCGATGATCCAACCCTTCGGCGGATACACCTGGAACGTGTTCATACGCCCCATACCGCTTTTGGGCCCCGAGATCGTGGCCTTCGGCTTCGCGTCTCCGCTGGCGGTACGATCGAAAATCAGCATAGCTCTACCGCTGTTTACCATCAGAAGATTGTGGATCGGATCCACGCCGACGGATCCGGTTACCCCGGTAAGAACTCGCTTGGGCGGCACGTCCCCGTTCGCATTCCGGTCGAACACCAATATCGAGTTGGGAACGGCCGGAACGTAAATCTCATTGTTCACGGCATCTATGCTCAATATGGAATTGGCACCGTAAGGCGTGCCTCGTATTTGCGTATGGAGCCCTTGGATGACTCGAATAGGAGCTTCCTCCCCGTTAGCCCCTCCGCGGAAAACCAGTACGGCCTGCGCCAGCGGGCTCATGACAACGATTTCATCGTGAAGGTCATCATACGAAAATCCATGCATCGTCCTGCTGATCAGCGTCTTTTGACCTTCCAACACTCTAACCGGTGGTGTATTTTCCCCCGCCAGCCTGGCGAAGGCCGCAATCTGCGGATGCATCACTCAATTAGGTACCAGAATCTCTTCCCGCTTGCTGTCGTAGATCAGGGCTTCGGTCTTGCCGAATTTCAGGGACTCCTTATTTTCATCCGCGCCGCGGATGATGCGCAGCGGAGCCACGTCTCCTTCCGCCGTCAGCGGATACACAGTCGCCGAAGAGTTGCCCAGGTTGGAAGCCCAGACCTCCTTGTTCTTTGCATCCACGAACACGCCGGCCGGATAACTCAGACGGGTTTTGGCTCCCTTGATGACTCGCGACGGAGCCACGTCTCCCTGGTCGTCCCGATGGAAAACGAGGATGGACTGGCCTACGTCGTTGGCAACGTACAAATCGCCGGTCGCCGAGTCCACTGACATCGCTCCGGGCCAATCCAACTGCGTTTTGGCGCCTTGGATTGTGCGCAGCGGAGCCGTGTCGCCATCGGCGTTCATAGGGTAGACCGATATCGCATTCGGCTCAAATCGGCCTGAGCCGGCAACATCGGGGTCGCTGATGTTGCCCCAGGTATTGACGTACAACAATTTGTTCTTGCTGTCGATGGCAATCCCGTGGACGTCGGACAATCGCGTTTTGGGACCCTTGAGGAGGCGCAGCGGCTTATCGTCCCCATTGGCCCCTTTACCGTACACCGCTACCTGAGGAGGGTACTGGACTGACAGGAAAAGCTCCCCGGTCGCCTCATCGATCGTCATCGATTGCGCGCGATGAGTCACCTTCAGCTTACGAATAGGCTCGGCATCTCCCGTGGCCCTGTTGGCAAACACGACTATCGAGTCCCCGGTGTCGTTTTCCGTTGAGTAAATGTCGCCACTGCCCGGGTCGACCCAAACGCAGCTATTGAACTGGACGTCGCTCCTATCGCCCGAGATCACCCGCCTCGGTTCCGTGGGCGGGTCACCGGGCTTGGTGTTGTCGAGCCGGCCGAAGACCCGGATGCTCCACAGGTTACTATCCTGGAGGTAGACTTCGTTGCGCTGCGTATCGACGCCGACGGAACTAAAGATCGGAGCGGTATCCAGGATGTCGCGGACCGGAGGACGTGTCAGGTCCACGGTGCTTGCATCCTGCGCGTGGACCGACGTCTCCTGAAACGCCGAGAACAGACTTTGCTCTGCCGACTCCGTGCGCCTGGACGCCCCGCTGATGGGTCGATCGCAGCTTTCGCCGACGTCGGAGAACTCCTGAATAGAAACAACTCGCCCCGAGTCCAGCCACAGCCGCGGTACGGTGGACAAGCCGAAGAGTCCCACCGCGAGTCCCGCTACTCCAACGAGGATTCTTATTCCCCGGTTTCCGCGTTTGTCTCTATTTGCGCGCATAAGCCCTCAACTTTCCGCCACGGTCCTCAGACTTGCATTTTGCACGCGATATTACTCCTATTCAGCGCCGGTGTCACGGGGGTGGACCGCAGCGTGGACCGTAGAAACCCGGAACAGTACAGCCTCCCTGCTGTAGCATTCAGCCCATGCGTGCCCACACGCCGACGGTTTTGGGACATTGCCACTGGAAGCGTGTTGCCTCGATGGCGGAGTGACAATGGAGTGACAATAAGGGCGCTCAGTGCTGATAAGCGGTGCATTCCGCAATCTTGTGCCGCAGGAATCGCCTCTCCGGCTCCGAGCAGCGGCATTTCAACGCTTCGTCAAAGCACGCCGCGGCTTCAGCGCTTCGGCCCAGATCGAGCAGCAGATGCCCTCGAACAGCGAGGAGCAGGTAATAGCCGTTTAACTTCGCGTCGCTCGCGAGCGGCTCAATCGATAACAGCGCGTCCGCCGCACCGCGAGCCCGCGCGATAGCCACCGCCCGGTTCAACGCCACCACAGGCGACGAATTCATCGCGAACAGCTGGTCGTAAAGCAGCAGGATTGCCGGCCAATCGATCGCTTCCCTATTCTCGGCCCGCGCGCGTGCGTTGCGGCAATCGCAGCCTGCACGTGATATTCGGATACCTCATCTCCGGAAATGGCCCGATCGAAGTGACGGAACCCAACGGCGATCAACTTCTGGTCCCACCGCGCGCGGTCCTGATCCTCAAGCAGGATAAGGTCTCCGGCCTCGTCGGTGCGGGCGGGCAGGCGCGCGGCCTGAAGAGCCATCAGCGCCATCAAGGCATCGACACGCGGCGCCGCAATCGAAGAGGACGCGATCAACTGCCCCAGACGCAGCGCTTCAAAGCAGAGGTCGGTTCGAATCAGATCCTCGCCCTCGTGCGCCGTGTAGCCCTCGTTGAACATCAGGTAGATCACTTCGATGACGGAATCGAGGCGTTGCTTCAATTCCGCGCCGCGGGGCATGTCGAGCGTCAGATGCTGGTCGCGGATCTGCTTCCTCGCCCGGACCAGTCTCTGCGCGATGGCTGCATCGTCGGCAAGAAATGCCCGGGCAATCTCGCGCACGTTGAACCCGCCCGCGATCTTCAGACTCAGGACGGCACGCGCATCGTGCGGAATGCGCGGATGGCAGCACATGAAAACAAGGCGCAGTTCGTCATCGCGGAGCTGTGCTTCGAAATCGGGATCGTCGGGAACGGTGTCAGCCGACTGGTTCAGCGCGGCCACCACCGCGGCGCTTTTCTGCCCGCCTATGCGATCCCGCCGTACGGCGTCGATAGCCGCATTGTGAGCTACCCGGAAAAGCCATGCTACCGCGTTCTCCGGCATGCCCTGATGAGGCCATACCTGCAAGGCGCGCAGCATCGATTCCTGCACGGCCTCCTCGGCCAGCTCGAGATGAGCCGGTCCCAGGAGCCGCGTCAGGTGCGCCAGGATGCGGCTCGACTGATGCCGGAACAAGTGTTCCAGCATCAGTCCCGTTTCTTCGCCGCCTCGACTGAAGCCGTTCACATTGCGTAGATTTGTCTTAACTTCAATCGTGCCGCCGTAGTCCAGATGAGGATGGTCGAGCGAACGCTGGACGGCCTGATCATAGTCGGGCGCTTCGATCGTATAAGAACCGCCGAGGATCTCCTTCGTCTCGCTGTAGGGTCCGTCGGTTGCGCGTGGCTTCCCGTTTTGCGCGCGAACGACGCGCCCGGGATCTCCCGCAAGCCTCGTGCCGCCTTTGACGAATGGTTTCGACATCCAGGCCATATACTTTTCCGTAGCCTTCTGCATTTCCTCCGGGCTCAGTTTCTGATACCAGGTGGGGTCGTTATAGAGCAATAACAGGTATTGAGGCATTTGCTTCCTCCTATCGTAAGTGAATTGAGGTGGGATGTTTCTTTCCACAGTTCAAGAACGAACGGGACCGGTGAAAATAGACAAGAAAAAATTCGGCGCGGCGCAGCCGTTCCCCCTTGCTGATTTAAGCGGATCTGGGGAGTGGCAGAAAGCGAATCTCCACGCGCCGGTTCAGTGCGGCAGCGATTCGACGGAGCATCGCGACCGAATGCCCTTCGTAGTCGGCGTCCTCAAGACGGCATATCACTGAGGCTGTGGTGCCGACGAGTTTGGCCAGTTGAGCCTGGGTCAAGCCGGCCTTCGTCCGAAGCACCTGAATTTTCCGCGCGATCTCATCGTTGGCGCGGCACTCGGCAAGCGATTTGAGCTTTTCAGGATTGCCCTCGTAGAATTCGCGGTGCAGGATTTCCACTGCGTCAGTCGTCGCTTTTCTGGTCAGCGGCATCTTCATTTCTCCTCAAGCGTATGTTTTGATGGGTCGGCCTCAAACTGTAGTTTGCGGCGAATCGCGAGATCGATGTCCCGGTCCGGAACGGCGCTTTCTTTAACCACCCCATGCGCCACGACGGCGGCAACCTGCCTGTGGAAGAAGTACAGGACCCGGTAATGAACGCCGCGCGCCGAAGCGCGAAGCTCATGGATTCCATCGCGCAGGAAGTCCGCCTCGGGCCGCCGCAGTTCATGGCCAAGTTCGCGAAGCCGTTCGATCCTGACGAGGACCTTGTCTTTCGCATGGGCGGGCAATCCCTGAACCAGTTGAGAAACGGCGCCGAGCCATCCTCCTCGCGGTAGATCACTACTCGCGATTTCGGCATCTGGGTTCAGTTTATTCGCAAAATTGCGAATCGTCAAGTTCTGGCGAGCGGCTGACGAACGTTCTCAGGAAGAAGTGCCGCGTCCGTCGCGTGGCCTCCCTCCGGCGTTACCACCGGTCGGGGTACCAGCTCTCGCGTTTGAGCGCTTCCTCATGCAGCACCGGATGCTGAGGGAAGCTGTCGAGCCATTCGTCGAGTTCCTTCTCCCATTGATCCGATCCGTCAAGGAACGTTGCAGGCAACCGAGCGGGCGCCGGAGCTATCGCCTCCAGTTCCCGACTCAGGAATTGAGCCAACGAAAGGCCAGCCGCCTGGGCTTGCGCCATCAGTCCGGCTTCGACTTCGGGTTTGAGGTCCAGAGTAATGGCCACGGCGTCCTCTGCTTCTTTAAGTTTAAAAGCAACCCACCGGAAAAGAAAAGGCCCCGGCAGCGTACCACGCCACCGGGGCTTCGAATCAAATCGGATACGTCAGCTCAGATGCGACAGATCAGTAATTCGCGCTCGTAGATAATCTCCGAGGGCAAATGATCGTGCAACTCGATGAACAACTCCTCGTGGCCCATCACTTCCTCGCGCCATGCCTTGCCATCGAAGGCTTGCAACTCATCGAATTTCTCGCGCGGGAAATCCATGCCCTTCCATTCGATGTCCTCGTAGTGGGGCATCCAGCCGATCGGCGTTTCCATGCCGACCCCGCGGCCGTGCGCCCGGTCCACGATCCATTTCAGAACGCGCATGTTCTCGCGGAAGCCCGGCCAGATGAACTTGCCGTTGGCGTCCTTGCGGAACCAGTTCACGTGGAAGATCCTCGGCGTCTCTGTGAGCTGGCGCCGCATCTTGATCCAGTGCCGGAAATAATCGCCCATGTGGTAGCCGCAGAAAGGCAGCATCGCCATGGGATCGCGCCGGACCTTCCCGATCGTTCCCGTTGCGGCGGCCGTCATTTCGGAACCCATCGTGGCGCCGACGTACACGCCCGCGGTCCAGTTGAACGCCTGGAATACCAGCGGCATGGTGGTTGCGCGCCGGCCACCGAAGATGAACGCACTGATCGGCACGCCGTGCGGATCTTCCCATGACGGGTCGATGGTCGGGCATTGCGAAGCCGGCATGGTGAAGCGGGAGTTCGGGTGGGCCGCTTTCGCTCCGGTATTTTTAGCGATCTCCGGAGTCCACAACTTGCCTTGCCAATCGAGGCACTCGGCCGGCGGTTCGTCCGTCATCCCCTCCCACCAGACGCCACCTTCGGGAGTAAGCGCGACATTGGTGAAGATGGTGTTCTTTTTCAACGTCTCCATCGCATTGGGATTCGTTTTCACGGATGTTCCTGGCGCAACACCAAAGAAGCCTGCTTCGGGATTGATCGCATAAAGGCGGCCCTTTGCATCCGGCTTGATCCACGCGATGTCATCGCCCACCGTCCAGACCTTCCAGCCCTCAAAGCCTTCCGGAGGCACCAGCATCGAAAAATTCGTCTTGCCGCACGCGCTCGGAAACGCAGCCGCGACGTATGTCTTCTCGCCCTGCGGATTCTCCACGCCGAGGATGAGCATATGCTCGGCCATCCAGCCCTCGTCGCGCGCGATGTTCGAGGCGATACGCAAAGCGAAGCACTTCTTGCCCAGCAGCGCATTACCACCATAACCGGAACCGTAAGACCAGATCTCGCGGGTCTCCGGAAAATGCACGATGTACTTTTCCTTGTTGCAGGGCCACGGCACGTCGGACTGGCCAGAGCCAAGCGGAGCGCCCACCGAATGCATGCAGGGCACTACGCGCTTGAAGTCTTTATCGATTTCCCGAAAGACCGGCAGGCCGATGCGCGCCATTATGCGCATGTTGACCACCACATAAGGCGAGTCGGTCAACTGCACGCCGATCTGAGACATCGGCGAGCCCACCGGACCCATGCTATAGGGCAGCACATACATCCTGCGCCCGCGCATCGATCCGCTGAACAGGCCTTTCAGCTTGCGGCGCATGTCGAAAGGATTTTCCCAGTTGTTGGTGGGACCGGCGCCATCCTTCGAGAGCGAACAAATGAACGTTCGGTCCTCCACGCGCGCCACATCGTTTGCGTCCGACCGCGCATAATAGCAGCCCGGCCACAGTTTTTCGTTCAGCTTGATGAGAGTCCCACCCGCCACCATTTCGGCGCAGAGCTGGTCATACTCTTCCTGCGAACCATCCACCCAGTGGATCTCGGCCGGCTCGGTAAGCTCGGCCATCTTCTCAACCCACCTCTGCAGGTGTTCATTGCTGCTTAGCGGGACCGCTGCATCGCGTTTTACGACTTTGGTAATTGTTTTTGGCATATAGGGCACTACAAGAAATCGACAATAATCTGCGGGCTTGGTATATTCGGCGGATCAGGCGGCTGCAACGCCGGCCTTCGCCTTCCACGACACCGCGGAAGTGATCGCCTGGTTGACTGCCTCGATGTTCTTGACCCCTTCGGTCGAGAGGAAGTCTTCCAGCGCTTTCAGACCTTTCGTGGCATAAATCGGCATGCCGTCTTTCCATGTGGCGCGCCCGCAAAGGACGCCTGAAAAGTCCGTGCCGCTTTCGGAGGCCATGTGCAGCGACTCGATGAACTGCGGGTTACTCACACCCGCGCTCAGATAAATAAACGGCTTCTTCGCAACCGACGCCGCGCTGCGAAAATGATCCAGCGCCTCGGCTCGCGTGTAAGCAACCTGTCCCTTGAAAACCATGCTGCCTTCCACGTAATTGGCGTTCACCGGAACTTCGACCTTCAGCACATCCACCTTATACTGCGGTTTGGAGAATTCCTCCATGCTCCCCTTGACAATGGCGGGTTTCTGCTTTGCATACTCGAAACCCTTCTCGTCGCCGCCTTTCGGGTCGTATCCGACGAATTCGAGGAAAAACGGAATCTCGTAAGTCTCGCACTCCGCGCCAATCCGTTCCACAAAAGCGTGCTTGATGTCGTTTACTTTCGGATCGTCGAAGGGCGTGTAGTAAATGAGAATCTTGACCGCGTCCGCACCCATGTCCTCCTTGAGGCGCTTCACGGATACGTGGGGAAGCAGATCCGGCAGCCGGCCCGGCTGCGTGTTGTCATAGCCGCTGTGCTCATAGGCGAGCAGCAAGCCGGCGTTCTTCGAACGCGCTTTCGAGGCGGGCAGCCCCCATTCCGGATCGAGCAGGATGGCGCTGGCGTGAGGAGTCAGTATCCGCGTGACAGCGGTTTTGAACTCCTGCATCATTTCGTCGGTGATGTCTTTCTGAGGGACACCTTTTGCGGTTGCGAGCGACTTGGCCAGGCTCCCACGTTGATCCATTGCAGCGGCGGCAATGATGCCCGCCTTGTTGGAGACCGCGTTCATATGCTTCAGCTTGCCTGGAGATAAACTCACGGTATTGCTCCTTTTGTAATCTCAAATTATCCCATGCGAAACTTCGCCAACCTGCGGTGAAGCCGCCGGGCCATATTAACGTCCCGCAGGATCTGCGCTTTTAAGGCTTCCGGGGTCTCAAACTTCCGCTCATCCCGCACAAACGCGAGGAAACTCACCTCGATTCGCCCGGGGTGCGCATCCCCCCCGGAGTCCAACGAAGCATCCAACAGGAATGTCTCGACTGTGAGACCTTCCCCCCCAAACGTGGGACGGTAGCCCACGTTGGTGATGGAACTCCAAACTCGCTTCGAATCCAGATCCAGCGTTCGCGTCACGTAGACCCCGTTCTTCGGCAGCACCTCATTCAGCGGCGCCAGGTTGAGAGTGGGGACTGTCTGTTTCGAGCCGATTCCCTGTCCCTGAACGACGGGCCCTTCGAGCGCAAAGGGAGCTCCCAGCATCCGGCAGGCACGCGATACCGATCCGGTTGTCACCAGCTTTCTGATAACTGTGCTGCTGATCCGTTCCGCCCGGCGCGCGACCCCCGGGACGGCTTCCAGTTCGAATCCCAAACGCTCGCCAAGCTTCAGGAGCGTGTCGATATTTCCGGCCTGCTTGTATCCGAAACGAAAGTCTTCGCCAACCAGGACGACGCGCGCATGCAATGTCTGCGCGAGAACGCTCTCCGCGAATTCCTCCGGCGTCAACTTCGCGAAGTCGAGTGAAAAGGGCAGCAGAAGTACCGCTTCGATTCCTTCCGCTTCCATGCTTCGCAGCCGTTGATCGATCGTCATCAGCAATTTCGGCGCGCGGTCGGGCGCAAGGACGCGTGCGGGATGCGGATCGAAAGTGAGTATGGCAGGGGTATATCCCTTCGCATGGGCCAGCGTCACGACCCGCCGCATGATCCGGCGATGACCGCCGTGGACACCATCGAAGTTGCCGATCGCCACGACCGACGGTCCGAACGTTGCCGGAACCTCGGCTGGGGAATGAAAGACCTTCATAGGCCAGGCACGTCACATGGACCAGGCACTTCGATCTCGAGGCCGTCGTAGGCGAGAAAGATCCCGGGCGGAAGTGTTGCCTCTGTCGCGGCGTGGCCCACGTCGTGGCACATGTGAGTGAAGTAGGTCCTTTTCGGCTGCAGCAATCTCGCGGTTTCGATGGAAGCCTGCAGGGTGGAATGCGTCGGATGAGGCCGGTGGCGCAGAGCGTCGAGAAACAGCACCTCGAGGCCGCGCAAACGATCGAGCGAAGATGCGGGGATTTCGTTATGATCCGTCAGATACGCGACGTCCGCGAAGCGAAACCCGAAAATCGTATCTTTGCCGTGCGTGAGCGGGATCGGCTCGAATCGCAGCCCCAGGACATCGAACGGAGTTTCGTCGATCAGATTCACGTCGAGTCGCGGAACGCTGGTATTGCGTTCCCGGTTGTCGAACACGTATTGAAAAATCCGCTCGATGGTGGCGAATGCCGGGCGCGAAACGTAAATGGGAATGCGCGTCCCCTGGTGATAGTTGAACGGGCGAACATCGTCGAGACCCAGGATGTGGTCGGCGTGTGCGTGCGTATACACGATCGCATCCAGACGCTGCGTGCCCGCCCGCAGAATCTGGGCCCGGAAGTCGGGGGTCGTATCGATAACGATGTTGCGGTCCAGATAATTGATCAGGATCGAGGGACGCAGCCGGTTGTCGCGCGGGTCCGTCGAGCGGCAAACCTCGCAGAAACAACCAATGGTCGGAACTCCCGAACTGGTGCCGGAACCGAGCACCGTAATCTTCAGGCTCATTACGCGGTTTTCGACTGTTCCTGGACCTGCACGAAGCGGAATTGCAGCTCGATGACGGAGTTATCGAGCGCCCGCTGCTCCTCAATCGTGAGGTTCCCTTTCGTCTTGTCCTGCAAGACGGTGAGGAGATCGATATTATGCCTCGCCAATTCGAAATCCGGCTCCTGTTTATCCTCACCGGGATCGCCCATGGGAAGCAGCCCAAGGTTCAATTCGGCTTGCAGGCGCAACGAGTAGATCAGGAAATCGAAATCCGCGGGTGGTAATTCGGGGCGCGATTCGGAGTGGGCATCCGGCGAGTCCCAATCTGCCGTTTCCAGATTTGTACCGTCGATCTCTCCGCCCATGTAAACCAGTCTACAACTCCGCGCCAATGTTACATTGGGATTTACCCCTCGACAGCTCAAAATGCACGAAGACGGCTCCAGCGGGACAGGTGCAAAGTTTCAACAGCTGGTTGAGATTATGGCCCGGCTGCGGGCTCCCGGCGGCTGTCCCTGGGACCGCGAGCAGACCTTCGAATCCATCAAGCCTTATACCCTCGAAGAAACCTACGAGGTGCTCGATGCTATCGATCGCCGCGATTGGGACGAATTACGCGCGGAGTTGGGCGACTTCATGCTGCAAGCCGTTTTCTTCGCGCAAATGGCGTCCGAAGAGAAGCTCTTCGATATCGGCGATTCGCTCGATGCGATCAATGAGAAGCTGATCCGGCGCCATCCTCATGTCTTCGCGGATGAGACCGCAAGGACCGGCGACGATGTCAAGAAACGCTGGGATGAGATCAAAGCCGAAGAGAGGAAACTGAAAGTGGAAACGCCACAAGGCTTGCTGGCTACCGTTCCTCGCGCCTTGCCCGCACTCGTGGAGGCCCAACAGATCACTTCACGGGCGGCGCGCGTCGGTTTCGACTGGCGGAACGCAGGCGAAGTTCTGGCGAAGTTGGACGAAGAGCGCGCCGAGTTCAGCGAAGCATGCGAGCGCGGATCGCAGGACCAGATTGAAGATGAGCTCGGCGATCTGCTCTTCGTGCTGGTGAATCTGGCGCGCTTTGTGAAAGTGGATCCGGAGCAGGCGCTGCGCCGGACCAACGCCAAATTCCGGCAGCGCTTCGGACACGTGGAGCGGCGTCTGACGGCGCAGGGCAAAGAGGTGCAAGGTACGCCGATCGAAGAACTGGAGGCGCTTTGGCAGGAGGCCAAGGGGTGAACTCCATTGAGATGAGCTCCATTGAGATCAGGGAGCTTTCGACCGAGCAGGAGCTGCGCGAAGCCGTTGCGCTGCAGAAGACGATCTGGCGATGGGACGATGCCGACCTGATCCCATTCCGGATGTTTGTGGTGGCGACGAAGATTGGGGGCCAGGTGCTGGGGGCCGTCGTTGATGAACACGCCGATGGGCCTATGGTTGCGTTTAGCCTCGCAATCCCTGGACTCAAACCAGACGGGAAGCCGTACCTGCACAGCCACATGCTGGGCGTGCTGCCGGAGCATCGGAATGCCGGCCTGGGGCGGCGTCTCAAACTTCGCCAAAGGGAAGACGCGCTCGCGCGCGGTCTCGATCTGATCGAATGGACGTTCGATCCACTGGAGCTCAAGAACGCTCACTTTAATCTGGAGCGGCTTGGGGCGATTGTGCGGCGCTATGTGCGCAACCAATACGGCGTGTCGTCGAGCCCTTTGCATGGAGGACTTCCGACCGATCGCTGCGTGGCGGAGTGGTGGATCCGGAAACCACGTGCAAAGGCCGAGGTTGTCGAACGGATACAAGTCCCGGCCGATATCGGCGAGGCGCGGGCTAAGCAGAGTGAGATTGCGGATCGGTTCGAGCAATGCTTCGCCCGCGGACTGGCGGTGATCGGGATGGAAGGCGGATCCTATTTGTTGGGAGTTGTGGATTGAAGATCGAGCGGATCGTGCTGCGCCAGCTTCGGATGCCGCTGGTTCATTTCTTTGAGACCAGCTTCAGCCGTACTTACGAGCGCCAGATCGTGATCGTAGAAGTTATTTCCGAGGGGCTTTCCGGTTGGGGCGAGATTACGGCGGGCGAGCATCCTTTTTATAACGAGGAGTGGACGGAGTCGGCCTGGCTGATTGCGCGGGATTACGTCGCGCCCCGGTTGATCGGCCGCGATATCGAACATGCCGATGAAGTGGATTCGCTCACTCGCCATATCCGGGGCCACAACATGGCACGCGGCGGAGTGGAAGCGGCGGTGTGGGATCTGCAGGCCCGGCGTAACGGGAACCCGCTGTGGAAGGAGATTGGCGGAGGCTCTCGCCCAGAGATCCCATGTGGCGTTTCGATCGGAATCCAGGACTCGGTGGAGCAGTTGATCGAGAAGATCGAACGCGAACTGGCGGCAGGGTATCAGCGCATCAAGATGAAGATCAAGCCGGGGTGGGATATCGACGTGATCCGGCGTATTCGCGAGCACTTCCCCTCGATCCGGTTGATGGCTGATGCGAATTCGGCCTACACCCTGAACGATGCGGGCCGGTTGAAGCAGCTCGATGAGTTCTACCTGATGATGATCGAACAGCCGCTGGCGCACGACGACATCATCGATCACGCCGCGTTGCAGCCTCAGCTGGAGACGCCGATCTGCCTCGACGAGTGCATCCGTTCCGCGCATCACGCCCACCAGGCGATCGCCATGAAGGCCTGCCGGATCATCAATATCAAACTCGGGCGCGTGGGTGGATTTGCGGAGGCGAAGCGCGTCCACGATACATGCGAAGCGGCGGGGATTCCAGTGTGGTGCGGCGGGATGCTGGAAGCGGGAATCGGACGGGCTCACAACATCGCGCTCTCGACACTGCCCAACTTCACGCTGCCGGGTGATGTGTCGGCGAGCAATCGCTACTGGAAGCGGGACGTGATTTCACTGGCGGTTGAGATTACTCCCAAAGGGACCATTGCGGTGCGCGACGAACCAGGGTTTGGCTATGAGATCGACAGGGACTTCATGAAGCATGTGACGGTCCGCGAGGAAGACCGATCTGAATAAGGAGCCATGAGCGCGTTCTCCAGTCTGCTCCGCTCGAACCGGAACTACCGGTTCCTCTGGTCCGGGCAAGTCGTGAGCGAGGTGGGAGACCACTTCAACAACATCGCGGTGATGAGCCTCGCGATGCAGCACGTGAATCCAGGGCTGGTCGTGACCGGGGTCTTTCTCTCACGCGCGGTGCCCATGCTGGCGGCAGGCCCCATAGCGGGCGTGCTGCTCGATCGTCTGGATCGTAAGTATGTGATGATCGCGAGCGATGTGACTCGAGCGGTGATCGCGCTCGGGTTCATCCTCTGCATCCATCAGCGGAGTCCTGGGCTGCTCTACCTGCTGAGCGCGGCATTGATGTTCGCGTCCCCGTTCTTTACGGCTGGGCGCAACTCCATCCTGCCGAGTATTGCGACGCCGGAAGAGTTGCACACGGCCAACACGATGACGCAAACGACATCGTGGGCGAGCCTGACGATAGGGGCGTTTCTGGGGGCACTTGGATCCCAGATCGGGTTCGTTGTTGCCTTCGGGTTCAACGCCCTCTCGTTCGTGATCTCCGCGTTGTGCGTCTCGCGGTTGCGGCGCGAGGGCGGGTTCCGGCCGGTCCAGCATTTAGAACGGCGACATCGGCCGACTGGGCTCGTGCAATACCGCGAAGGGGTTGCCTACATGCGGGCAACACCGCTGGTGGCCGGGATCGCGATGCTTAGCGTGGGATGGGCCAGCGGGGGTGGAGCGGCCCAGATTCTGTTCAGCCTCTTCGGAGAGAAAGTGTTTAACGCCGGGCCGCTCGGGATCGGGGTGATCTGGGGATTCGCAGGCATCGGACTCCTGATCGGCGGGACGATCGCGTACCGGCTGGGCAAGGTCCTTACCTTCGTGCAATACAAGCGGACCATTGCGATCGCTTATGTGATCCACGGCGGGGCTTATGTGCTCTTCAGCCAGATGCCGACGCTCGCGCTGGCCTGCGTGTTCATCATGATCTCGCGGGCGGCCATTGCGGTGAGTTCCGTGCTGAACACTTCGCAGTTGCTTCACCATGTGGAAGACCGGTTCCGAGGCAGGGTGTTCGCTACGCTGGAGTCCTTGACGTGGTCGACGATGATGGTGTCCATGATGGCGACCGGTGCGGCGACGATCTCATATAGTCCCAGAACGATCGGGGCCTGGGCGGGGGTGATCAGTTCGACCACGGCCATCTTCTGGATGTGGGCCAACCTGACCGGGCGACTGCCTGAGCCGGATACCCAAAGGACACAACAACCGGCGCCGGAGCCTGTTGCGTTATGACGGGCAAGGTCGTCCTGGTTACGGGAGCGGCGAAGCGGATCGGGCGGTCCATCGCGCTGCGGCTCGCGGCGGAAGGGGCGAAGGTTGCGATCCACTATAACGGGTCGGAGCGTGAAGCCCAGGCTACCGCGGAGGAGTGCGGTGGAGCTTCGATATTCAAGGCGAACCTTGAGAGTGTCGCTGAGATTCGGGCCTTGTTCGATCGGGTGGCCGGGGAGTTCGGTCGGCTCGATGGGCTGGTCAACAATGCGGCCCGGTTCACGCGATTCGATCCGCTCGATATCGAGGAGAAGGACTGGGATTTCATCCATTCGGTGAATCTGAAATCGGTCTTCTTCTGCTGCCAGGCGGCTGCCCGGATCATGCTGGCGGGCGAGAGCGGGCACATCGTGAACATCAGCTCGCTGGGAGCGTTGCGACCCTGGGCGGACCATGCGCACTATTGCGCGTCGAAGGCCGGAGTGGTGATGTTGACGCGTGCTCTGGCCAAGGCCTGGGCTCCTAAGATTTCGGTTAACAGTGTGGCTCCGGGGGTTATCCCGTTCGGCGAAACCGACGAGCGCATCGAACGATTTATAGCCGCTACGCCGGCGGGACGCGCGGGGACCGGCGATGAGATTGCTGAAGCGGTGCTCTTCTTTTTGAAGAGCACTCGCTTTATAACGGGGCAAGTTGTTGCGGTCGATGGCGGGCTCAGTCAGAAATAAGTTCGCGGGAACAGGTGTCGGGAAGAGTCCCGACACGGCACGCAAGAGTGCGTACGCCACCCCAAGAGCTACTGGAGAGTCAGACTGGGTTGTTCCTCGTCGGCTTCGGGTATCAGGCAGGCGGCCGCAACCTGATCTCCTTCTTCCATCCGCACAAGGCGCACGCCCTGTGTCGAACGGCCGGCCTGGCGGATCTCGCTCGAATCGATTCGAATCATCTTGCCGTCTTTGGTGACGATCATCAATTCGGAATCCTCCTTGACGGACAGAATTCCAACCACCTTGCCGGTCTTATTGGTGGTCTTCATATTGATGACGCCCTTGGCGCCGCGGTTGGTCAGGCGGTAGTCGCTGAGCTTCGTTCGCTTGCCGTAGCCGTTGTCGGAGATCGACAGGATCAGGCCTTCTTCGCCGATCACTTCAGCGCCGACGATGATGTCGCCCGAAGCGAGATCCATGCCGCGAACGCCACGGGCGGGGCGTCCCATCGGACGGACCTTGTCTTCCGAGAAGCGGATGGCCTGGCCGTCTCGCGAGCCGAGGAAGATGTATTCTTTGCCGGTACTGACCCGGGCAGCGATCAACTCGTCGCCTTCATCGACGCCGATCGCAATGATGCCACGCTGCAACGGGTTATCGAACTCGGTCAATTCGGATTTCTTGATCACGCCGAACTTTGTGACCATGACGATGAACCGGTCGGGGACGAACTTGTCCACGGGAAGGAACGCCTTCACGGTTTCATCCGGCTGCAGGTTGATCAGGTTCGAGATGTGCTTGCCCTTGCCGACGGTGGTGGCATCGGGAATCTCGTAGATCTTGAGCCAGTAGACGCGTCCTTTATTGGTGAAGACCAGGAGGTAGTTGTGGGTTGACGCGACGAGGAAATATTCGACGAAATCCTCCGTGCGCGTGCCCATGCCGATCCGGCCCTTGCCGCCGCGAGTTTGACGCCGATACGTATCGACGGCGGTGCGCTTCAGGTAGCCGCCGTGAGTGACGGTGACGGCCATGTCTTCAACCGCAACGAGATCTTCGAGACGGATCTCGCCGGGATCGTCGATAATCTGCGTGCGACGCTCGTCGCCGTGGTCTTTTTGAACTTCGCGGAGTTCCTTGACCATGAGGTCGCGCAGGACTTTCTCGGATCCAAGAATCTCCAGATACTCTCCAATACGCCGCTGGATGTCGGCCAGTTCGTTCGCGATCTTCTCGCGCTCCATGCCCGTCAAACGCTGCAATTGCAGTTCGATGATGGCCTGGGCCTGCTTTTCGGAAAGCTGGGTCAGAGGTTCGGTCGCACCCGCAGCCAGCAGATACGCGCGCTCGAAACGGAACTGAGTCGATGCCGCGACGAGAGCTTCGCGCGCTTCCTTCGGCGATGCGGACGCGCGGATCAGGCGGATCACTTCGTCGATGTTGTCGAGCGCCAGACGGAAGCCGAGCAGGATGTGCTCGCGCTCGCGGGCTTTGCGGAGTTCGAAATCGGTGCGACGGCGAATTACGTCGGCGCGATGCTCGATGAAGTACTTGATGGTCGAGATCAGGCTCAGCTCGCGCGGCTGGCCGTTGACGATGGAGAGATTGATAATGCCGAAGCTGATCTGCAGCTGCGTCTGTTTGAAGAGGTTGTTGAGAATGACGTCGGCCTGTTCGCCGCGTTTCAGTTCGAAGACGATGCGCATGCCGTCGCGGTCGCTTTCATCGCGAATTTCCGAGATGCCTTCGATCTTCTTCTCATTCACCAGGGCGGCTGCGTTCTCGATAAGGCGCGACTTATTGACCTGATACGGAATTTCGGTGACGACGATGTGCTGCCGGTCCCCTTTGGCCATGGGCTGAATTTCGGCTTTGGCGCGGATCTTGAGACTGCCGCGGCCGGTGCGGAAAGCGTCGAGGATTCCCTGACGCCCGAGGATGAAACCGCCGGTGGGGAAGTCCGGCCCCTGGACGATCTCCATGATTTTGTCGAGCTGCGTTTCGGGATGGCGGATCAGGAGGACGGTGGCGTCGATGATTTCGCGCAGGTTGTGCGGCGGAATGTTGGTGGCCATGCCGACCGCGATTCCGGAAGAACCATTGACGAGAAGATTGGGGACGCGGGTGGGAAGAACCTCGGGCTCGAACTCGCTTTCGTCGTAATTGGGGCGGAAATCGACCGTTTCCTTATCGATATCTTCGAGCAGCGCGGTGGCGATGCGGGAGAGCCGGGCTTCGGTGTACCGCATGGCCGCGGGCGGATCGCCATCGACGGAACCGAAGTTGCCCTGGCCATCGACGAGCGGGTAGCGCATGGAGAAATCCTGCGCCATGCGGACGAGCGAATCGTAGACCGAAGCGTCGCCGTGCGGGTGGAATTTGCCGAGGACTTCGCCGACGATTTTGGCGCACTTGCGGGTGGGGCGGTTGGGCGCGAGGCCCATCTCGCTCATGCCGAAAAGAATGCGGCGATGGACGGGTTTGAGGCCGTCGCGAATGTCGGGAAGAGCGCGTCCCACGATTACGCTCATGGCGTAATCCATGTACGAGCTCTTCATCTCGTCTTCGATGTTGATGTTTATATTGCGGTCGTTATTGTCGCCGCCTCCACCCGTTGGAAGAGGGATTTGAGGAGGCGCAGGTGGACCCTGCGGAGGATTGCCCTGGTCAGCCATGATTTTATATTAAATCCAATTGTAACATGAAGTTAGGTCGTTCCGCAGGGGGATTTCAAGGTGGGGAAATTGGGTTCGTTTTGTCGAAAAATACTTTTGGGGTCTCCAGGGGTCTTTTGCGCGAAAGCAATTGCGGATGGGTTCGTTTCCGGCTTCCATCGCTGCGTTTTCAATGAGTTGTTGGGTTCGTTCCGTCGATAAATTAGTTTGAGGCCGGCGGGTTGGGTTCGTTTTTGCGATTTGCAAGGAAAAGGCCGCCGCGCGGTTTGTTCCTGGCATCGAGGGCTCCCGAGCGGTGGGTGCGGCTAGCATTGCAACCATATATTGCATCAGGCGGATGCAGGGTTCTGCATGTTGGGGCGTAAGTGGTTTGATTGCAGCGCAAGAGTTCTGGAAAAACTTGTCATCGGGTGCGCTTCCGTGCGAGAGATCGTGGAACCAGGCCCAGGCCTGCTTTGGCGGCGCTATCACGAGTGCCGAGGTTTAGCCAATATCTACCTGGGTTCCCGTGTACCTGGAGCAGATGTCGTTGGACTATTTCGTCATCTGCTTTTGCCAGAACGGCGATCTCTTGAGCCAGTGGCGGGCATATGGGGCACGTGGCGCGGGGTACTCAATTGGCTTCAAGACGACGGCGCTCGGCGATGCCGCAGGATCAGCAGGTTTTGCATTCAGAAAAGTACAATACGAGCCGGATATAAAGAAGGAGATTCTCTGGAAGCGCGTCGAGATCATTCGTCAGAACCTGGAAGCGATCTCAGAAGCGCTAGTGCCGAAGAACGACGCCGATTGGCATACGCTTGGGCAGTTCGTAAATCGGTTAGCTGCGCAGTTTGCCCCCGCACTGGCTTCCATGAAGCACGTCACATTCAAGGAGGAACAAGAATGGCGGCTGATTCGAATGCAGGCGGGGTTATCGGCTCCCGGTCGCGACCAAAGCAGTCTGCCGGTGAGATTCCGAGTCGCCGACGGGAATCTGGTACCGTACGTTGCCCTGCGTTGGACTCCAGATTCTGGTCAATTAGTAGATTCCATAGCCGAGGTGCGATATGGACCCGTGTCTAACCCTAAGCTCACTGAAAAAAGCTTGCTGGACCTACTGAGCGGGTACGACTGCGGCGGAACCAAGGTCTCCGGCTCCGATGTCCCGCTACGCGCCTGACGCATGCAACTCCAGTGAGTTCCGCCAACTGGCTGCAAGCACCCGACTCGTCGACGCACGCCGGTCGACGCGGGCCAGTAGTCCGGTTCGAGGACGCATGGAATGCGTGCCGCTGTTTAACGGCTGTAGTTTCCCGGAGCGTTTGCCCGCCTATATGCGAGACGTGGCTAGCGCCTTGCTCCCGGGCCGGCGGGCGCAGATTTAATCGACTGCCGGCGATCGCATACCACGACCCGAGCTCCGCAGACGCTATCGTTCCCGGGGGCGATTCCGGCAGTCACTGACCGGCGCCGAAATTGTGTACATTAACAAGGAGGTGCTTATGATGCGACAAATGTTTACCCTGGTCTTATTGGGCACGGCGATCGGCGCGTTTGCCCAACAGCCTGGCGCGCGCGGAGGTGGCGGGGAGCAAGCGGCTCAACCAGCGCCGCTGTTCTTTAAAGAAACGTGGAAGCGGGCCCCTGGCAATGTGCCGGTGACGCAGGGTTTTGTCGTGAACCCCGATCTGCAGTTGACTCTGTACGGCATCGGCAAAGAAGATTTCGGCGTCACCAGCGAGGGCGATGTACCTCACATCTGGACGGGGCTCTGCGCCTCATCCTGCGCGCTCGCGCTGAGTCACAAGGACAGCTATGTGGATCTGACGGGCAAGGCAAGAATCCGCTGGTACACCAAGACGTCGGGGTTTCACCAGGTTCGGCCCGTTTTGAAACTCGCCGACGGAACGTGGCTCATTGGAGATCACGTGGATGCGAACGTTTTCGACTACCTCGAAAGCGAATTCTATCCATCCGAAGTGCGCTGGCTCAAACTCGATATGCCGAAAGTGCAGACCAAGGGGACGCTGCTGAACAAGGTGGATCTCAGCAAGGTCGACGCGATCGGTTTTGCCGATCTGACTCCCGGAAGCGGTCATGGCACAGGCGGGTACTCCGATGTCGCCTGGATCGAGGTTTATGGAAAACCGGTCAAGCGTGACACGGCGGATCAGTCGCGCTAATCGTCACCCGGCCCGTCTTTTTTCGAACCACAGCAGTACGCGGTCTCCTGGCATCGCGGGCGAACACCATTTGTCAGTGTTCCTTCCGTTGCTTGTGCGCTGGCACGGCAGGTTGTCCGTAAATCCGGTTCCACGAAGTTAACTCCAGATCAGACGGGCCGCACCGGTCAGCTGACGCAGCTCCAGCGCTGGCGTGCTACCGCCGTCGGCGCCCGGGAGCGGCCGCGCGCCTGGCGATCTCAGCCAGGGACCGTAACGCTGCGTTGACGGCCGCCGCGTTCGGAAACACGTCGGCAACGTCCGGATCAAGGACGACGACGTTCGAGCTCGCTTGTAGTCGCGCGACATACTTACCGCGGACCAACGCCCCGAACTCCGAGCGTTTGTATTCCGGCCAAAGCGCATCCTCAGCGACTCCCTTAGTGGCGAACGTGGTGCTGATTCAATTCCATAGCCAGCTGGTTTGGCTTCATTCCATCAATAGCGCGGATGATGTAACCGCAATATATGATTACGCGGAACAGATGCTGCTAGCCGGGAAGTACCTCGATCCGCCCGCCGCACTTTCGGGGCGAAGGTTTCAGCGTTACGGGTTCGAAACACAGGAGAACGTTTCCACTCTGTGATTAGCCCGGCCCCTCTATTTCGCGGGCGGCTTTAAGTTCTGCAGCAGATGGATGGGTTCAGTTGAGGTGTCGTCGAGTTCGGTGTTCACCTGAAAACGCCCATTCCGCGCGATGTCGTCTTGGGGCCGGTTGGCGACTGTCGCCATTTGGGTTTGGAACAGTGCAACGGGCGCTCCGGGTAAGAACGTTGCTCCCTGCGCAGAGGCTGGCGCGGCCATCAACGTCAGATCGGGCGCAACGAAGTCGATTTCCCTGCCGTCGGTACGCCAGCGCGGCGAATTCCCGCCCCCGGTTGATACCTGCCACTGACCGCCAGGCCCCGGGAAGGGCCGAACATAAATCTCCGACCGGCCCGATTCGTTGGACGCATAGGCCACCCACTTGCTGTCCGGCGAAAAAGCGCCCTGCTCTTTGCGGAAACTAATTGTCGAAGTACCGCTGCAAGTCGCCGGTATCGTGCGACCTGGTGAGCGCAAGCATGAGGAGAATACGGGCTTTCTGGGGACTGAGGTTATCCGCCAACACACAGCCGATGCCCTTGAGGGCGAGCGCGCCCCCTTTTGCGGCATTCAAAGAGAATATTCGGCCAGTAGGAACACGAGTGCTGATGACAACCGGAATGCCCTGCTTCCGCGCATCCTGAATCGCCTCAAACATCGAACCCGGAACGTCGCCGAGCCCCAAGCCTGCGATCACCAGTCCCTGGACGGTACCGTCACGGACGAGAGAGCGGATCAGGAGGCCGTCAGCACCGGCGTAGCTCGCGACGATATCGACACGGCCTAGGTGGACTCCTGACCCTAATGGGAAGGTCTGGCGCCGCAGAGGAACGCGATAAAAACGAACCTTTTCGGCGTCCACGACTCCGAGTTCGCCAAACTCCAGACCGCGGAAGGTTTCGACCTGGCTCGTGTTCGTCTTTGTAACATCCCGAGCGGCGTTTATCTGTCCGTTCATCACAACCATGACACCTTTGCTGACTGCCTCGGGAGCGACTGCTACCCGGACAGCGTCCAACAGATTTCGAGGACCATCGGAGTCAGGATCGGACGCGGGACGCTGTGCCCCAACCATGATTACCGGTTTTGTGCTGATCGTAGCGAGGTCCAGAAAATAGGCGGTTTCCTCCAAAGTATCGGTGCCGTGCGTGACAACGATTCCGCTGATCTCAGGCCTTGCCAGCAACGCATTCACTCTTGCAGCCAGGCGAACCCAGATCTCAGGAGTCATATCGCTACTTGCAATATTGGAGATCTGTTCCACCTGAATCTGCGCCATATTGCTTATTGCGGGCACCGCCGAAACGAGGTCTTCCCCAGAGAGAGCCGGTACGTAGCCGCCCTTGGCGCTATCGTGTTTGCTGGCGATCGTGCCACCCGTCGAGAGCACCGCGACGGTCGGCAGCTTCTGGGCGACTAAAGTCAGGCACGTCGCCAACAATAGACCCAGTATGGTGAAATTCGACAAGAGTCTTCGGTATTTAACCACGGCGTTGCCTCCTGTTCCGAGAGGCGAACCCGGCTCGCGGAGAGTACAGCTTAACATGCGCTGGTCGACCTAGAGGAAAGAGTCGAGCGCCGTTGACCCATGCAATCGTCGGTTCTGTTCTGGGCATTTGGCCTTGTCAGCTTGCTTTCCCGCACGCCTCCGGGCTCCAGTGTCACATTAGGTCCCGAACGACGCGCATTCCGTCCCCAATTCGGACGGGCCTGATGACCCTCCCAGGTGAGTTGCGGCATGACTACTCCAGCGCGAATTGTGGTTGTAGTGTTTACTTCCCGTATTTTTTTGCAGCCTTGCCAATCGATGGTCCGGCCTTGGCAAGATCTTGCGGGTTCATGATCGGCCGCAACGAAACTTGTGCGTTGAAGGCGAGAAACCACGGCTCAGCGATTGCCGGAATCTGCGATGCGTCCTTCATGTCGAAAACGATGGAGCCCGATCGTTGGCCGCCGTCGTCCGCGAAGAAATAGGCCGCTTCCGGTTTGAGATCCGCCAGTATCCCCTCGATCGTAGAACCCAGGGTTCCATCCTTGGCGGCAGCATTTCCGGCCTCCACGGGAATCGACACTCTCAGCAACATTCGCATATGATTTCCTCCTTTAAGGAAAAGGCGCGTCGGACGATTATACATGTTTTGTGCCGGCAGAAAGCGGAATTCGCAGGATTCAGTTCAGTCTGGCTGATCAAAAAAGTCGGTAGCGCCCGAAAGATGCGCTACTCGGAAGTAATCCGGCGAGTGCGCCGAAATCTAAACAAAACCTCAATTACTGACGGAAGCCCGAGCAACCAGGAGATATATCCGGTTGACGATCTTTAAATTGGAATGCGACGCGGCAAGTCCCGTATGAAGAGGCGGCGGTTCATTTATTCCCCGTGGGCGAGGACCGCTCCGCTTCGCCGGACCAATTGAGGATCACGTTGAGTTGGCGCGGCACCGAACCTTCGTCGCGCCGAATCATCAGGAAACGCTTGCCATCCGGCGAGAGCTGGTAGCTCTGAAGCCGGAAATCCAGGAAAAAGTTCGACCGGTCGAATAGTCTGCGCGGAGCGCCGAAGGAACCGTCGGGACGGAATGCCGCGGCGACGACTGCGTCGCCGGTTACGTAAAACAGTTCCTTGCCGTCCGGCGACCATCTGGGCTGGGTTCCACCTCCGTTGGAGACCGCAATTCTGTCCGTCCCGCCGGGGTACGACTGCACGTAGACCTCTCTTCGCCCCGATTCGTCGGAAGTATACGCGACCCAGCCACGCGCACTTCCGGAACCTGGAGACAGGTCTGGCCGGAATCGGGCCTCCCCTTCATTGAATGGCGTTACCCGAAACGGCGTCGTCTTTCCGTCCGGCGACAGGGTCCAAAGGTCGCGGCTGGTTTTGGGATTGATTTCCAGATACAGCAGCGTCCCATCGGGCAGGATCGAGCACGGGAACTGGTCGTAGGGCCGTTTCAGCAGCACTTCCGCGGGCTGCGATCCATCGGCGGGTTGGGAGTAGATATCCCAATCGCCTCCACGATTGGAGGCGAAAATGATGCGCGTGCCGTCACTGCTCCAAAGGGGCAGGAGATTGCTGGCGTTCCCCGAAGTCAGAGGGCTGCGGGTCCCGCGCCGCAGATCGTGAATCCAAAGGGAGTAACCGTGCCTGACGGCCGCCTTCGTCCCGTCGGGTGAAAGGCTCACTTCGCGATACAGATCCTGGTCCTTGCTCAGCGCTTCGTCGACCTTTCCTTCCCGGTCGACCCAGACCAGCGATGTCCTGGCCGGGTTGCCAGAAGCGTACACCGCGGTGCGGGAGTTGGAAACAGCCAACCAGCCCCGGGACTCGATGTCCAAGTCCCAGTAGACGTTGGAAAGGACCGTCGTATCGGCGCTGGTAGGCGCGGGATGCGCGGCGTCAAATGCGGCAGCCATCATAGCGGCGCTCTGATCGACGATCAGGAGGCGCCCTTTGGAGCCGCGTAGAGGGTCGAAAATCCCAAACGAAAACGAATTAACGGGCAACACCAATTCCCACCGGCGCGAATCGAGTGAGAGGACCGCGTTCCCCTGCGTTTGTCCCCAAATCGTGAACAGAATGCTGCGTCCTCCGGGAAGCGCCTGCGGAAAAACGTGGGCGTAACCATTTGCCGCGCCGTCGGGTTTGGTGAGAGACTCAGCGGTTCCCCCGGTGGCGGGAATCCGCAAGAGTCCGGAACCGAGCGACGCCGCGTAAATGATCGTGTTGTCCTCGTTCCACGTTCCACCAAAAGCGTAAGCGGCTTCGACCAGCCGTATAGGAGCGCCCCCGGCGACCTCTGCTTTCTGAAGCTGTCCCTGCGCGAAGAACGCTACCCACTTCCCGTCGGGCGAAAAGAATGGCTGCGCGGCGCCGCTGGAGCCAGCTACCGGCCGGGCCTCAAACGAATTCAGATCGCGTAAATAGAGCTGTGTATCGTCGGTCCCCTGCTGCGTGACGTAGGCTATGGTGCGGCCGTCGCGCGTAATCGCCGGATGTGTCGTGAGCTCCTGGCCCGGCGGCAGCGGAATCGTGAAGCGGGTCGAAGTCTTCTGGACATCCGCGGGCCGTTTCCACAGCGCAAATGCCAGGGACGCGGCCGTAACCAGCGCGAGCGCCGCGGCGGCGACTGCCAACCTCCCGAACTTTGAGTGTGCTGCGGGAGTCGTTCCCGGTTCGGGCGCCGCAGCTATCCACTCCAACTCCAACTTCAGGTCGCGGGCCGATTGCCAGCGTTCATCCGGGTCCTTCGCCAGACAAGTCCGGATCACCCGATCCAGCGGCGGTGTCGTTTGCAGCGGTTCCGGCTCCCGCTCCAGTATTGAGGCGATGACGCTGGCTGCGGTCGATCCCGAAAACGCCTTCCTGCCGCTCAGCATTTCGTAGAGCACGCAGCCAAACGCGAAGATATCGCTGCGGGCATCCGCTTTTTTGCCATTCAACTGTTCCGGGGACATGTACTGCAACGTTCCTGATATTTGCCCCTCAGCCGTCATGGCGCCCTGGATGGTGACGTCGTCGGGTCCGAGGCCAGTGACCTGCTGTTTGGCCAGGCCAAAGTCCAGCAGCTTGATGCCCTCTTTCGTGACCATGACGTTGCCCGGCTTCAGATCGCGGTGCGTGATGGCATTGCGGTGCGCGTGATCGAGCGCGTCGAGAATCTGCCCGGCGTATTCGACGGCCTTCTCCAGCGGCAGCGGACCCGGCTTTGATGGAGAGACGAGCGGCACGCCGTCGATGAATTCCATGACCAGATAATTCGGTCCGACATCGTGCAGTATGCAGATATTCCTGTGGTTCAGCTGGCCAACCAGTCGCGCTTCCTGTTTGAATCGGTCGGTGAATTCGGCTTTGGAAACTTTGAGCGCGACGATGCGGTCGATACGCAAGTCCCGCGCCTTCCAGACCTCGCCCATGCCGCCCTCGCCCAGCTTCGATAGAAGCTGGTAGCGGTCGTCGAACTTGTCGCCGGGTTTCAGGTCCATGAAGCGCCGCTGGGGCTTCACTCAATATAAGGGAATCGATCGCGCAGGTGGCGTGGAACGTATCAACTGGCTGCGTGGGGGGTGAAAACGCCGTACTGGAATAATTAGGTAACGAGTAGCCGATCATCCAGAACACAATCTTGCTAATCCTTCTTAAACGAGGCAATAGCCGGAAATTCCCCTGCTACCGGATCGCGATAGTCACTTGCCCACCGGTGCGCGCAGCCGGAGATCATCGAAGAAATTCACCAGCATGGTCACGTGGGTGTTGGACTTACCGCCCTCGGTTGGGTCTTGCGGCAACGCCATCACCATGCGCTTCCCGTCCGGCATGAGGTCAAACAGGGAAGGTTTGAGGGCGACCTGTGCCGGCGACCATGGCCGCGGCTTCGCGGCTACAAAAGAGTCGCCCTGGACGGTATAGTCCGTTACCTGAATCCGGCCGTCGAAGCCGAAATAGAGCAATTCGTGTGCGCTTCTCGACCAGAGTGGGTAGGTGCCGCCCTCGCCCGAGATCAGCCACTTGCCTCCGGGCCCGGGGAAGGGCCGCACGTACACCTCTTCCCGTCCCGACTCGTTCGACTTGTAGGCGATGAAGCGCCCGTCGGGCGAGAACGATGCGTACTCCTGGCTGGAAGGGCCCTGCAAAAAGGCTTCCGGCTGACCTGCCCTGGGATGTTCGGGATCGTTGGCATCGACAGACAGCTTCCAGATGCTAGTCTCTCCGCCTGCGCCATGCACGTGATACATCAACCACTTTCCCTCGGGCGAAAACGCATCGGGATGGGCAAGGGGCTTCTCCCTCAGCAGCACCGGTTCGCCGGCTCCATCGGCGCGCGTCCAGTAAATGCCGCTCTTCGTTCCCGCCGAAAGGTAGTAAGCGATATGAGCGCCGTCGGGTGTCCATGCCGGAGCATCAGCGCTGCCTTTGAACGTGAGGCGGGACACGCGCTCCGCCTGCAAATCACGGATCCAGAGGCTGCCGGCCGTGCCGTCGATGATTATTTCGGCCAGTCTCTTTCCGTCGGGCGAGAGACGGAGGCGGTTATAATCAGCCGGCTCCACGGCGGGCAAAGCCTGCGGTTGGCCGGAAGGTTCCAGCCACCGCAGCGTCTGCCTGGTAGATTGGCCGGATGAGGACAGAAAGGTGGCAAACGTTCCCGTCCGCGAGAAGTCAAACTGCGGGTAACCCTTTATAAAATCGGTTTCCAGATTTTGCAGCACCGGCCTGGGCTGTCCGGTCAGTTCCAGACGCTTCAGGTCCATCGATGCCGCAAACAAAGTTCCCTGCTGTAAGTAAAGGAGGTGCCCGCTGGGGGCATAGCGTCCAAAGTAAGCTCCCGTCACCAGCGTTTTTCGCTGGCCTGTCCGCAGCGTCTGGACTTCAATGCCCGGCATGCCCGAGAGACCCGCGGTAAATAAGACAGCCGCGCCGCCCGGCAGTACCTGCGGATAGAAGTGACCGAACTCCCCCTTTCCTGCATCCAATTGCGTCACTGGCCGCAAACTGCCTCCGCTCGCGGGGACACCGGAAAGGCCGGAACCGGCGCCTGACACGATGATTTCGTCATCCTCTCCCCAGCTTCCGCCTGGTACGCCGCGAACGTCGCACAAGGTGACCGGCGCGCCCCCGAGCACATTGATCTTCATCAGCTTGCCGCCTGCGAAGAACCCGATCCATTGCCCGTCCGGCGAGAAGAACGGGTTGACGGCGTCCTCCGTGCCCGGGAGCGGAGTCGTCTGAGCGCTGTCGAGGGACCGCACCGCCAGCCGCCGCTTCTTATCGGAGCCCTGGATCGCATACACCAGCCGCGTGCCATCGGGCGAAAGTGCANNNNTGCAATACCGCCCTGCCTGGCGTAAGGCTCCGCATCCGGGCCTAGGTCGGCGTCGAGGCGCAACAGCGGCTTCGGCGCCGGGCGCGTCGCGCGCCACCAGCCCGCCAGCGCAACAGCCGCGACGATCGCCAGCATCGCGGCCGCCGCCCAAACGAACTTTGTCGGGCGGGCTTTAGCAGGCTGCGGCAGGACTTCCGTCTCGCCACCGGCAATCCAGAGCAATTCGTCCCTGAGATCGCGAGCCGTCTGCCAGCGATCGTCGGGGTCCTTCGCCAGGCATTTTTTCACCACCCGATCCAAAGCCGCCGGAGCCACTTCCCCCACAGATGGCGCAGGCCGTTCCATCACCGCCGCGATAATGCTCGCCGCATTCGCGCCATCGAACGCGCGAATGCCCGTCAGCATCTCGTGCAGCACGCATCCGAAGCTGAAGATGTCGCTGCGCGCATCCGCCTTTTTCCCCTGGAGCTGCTCCGGCGACATGTATTGCAGGGTTCCGGAGATTTGCCCTTCCGCAGTCATGGCTTGGATGGTGACATCATCCGGACCAAGGCCGGTGGCCTGTTTTGCGAGACCGAAATCCAGCAGCTTGATCCCTTGTTTCGTTACGAGAATGTTCGCGGGCTTCAGGTCGCGGTGAGTGATGCTTTTGCGGTGCGCGGCATCGAGGGCATCGAGGATCTGCCCGGCGTACTCCACCGCCTTCTCCACCGGCAGCGGACCTTTCAACGGGACACCGTCGACCAGCTCCATCACCAGATAATTCGGGCCGACATCGTGTAGCGTGCAGATGTTGGGATGGTTCAGTTGCGCAACCATCTGCGCTTCCTGTTTGAAGCGTTCGGTGAATTCCGCTTTGGAAACTTTCAGGGCGATGTCGCGATTGAGCCGCGGATCGCGGGCTTTGTACACCTCGCCCATACCGCCCGCGCCGATTGGAGCGAGGATCTCATAGGGGCCGAGCTTTGTGCCGACAGAAAGCGGCATATGCAGGAGTCAGTTAAGTTTACCGGATCAGAAACAGGATCGGGAACGTAAGACGCGCCATCCGGAAGTTGCGATCCGAAAAAAATAAACTGTCGCGGTAGGGACGGCCGTCACTGACGGCCCCCAGCACAGATCCGTACGTGCGCGTCTACGCATACGGCTCTTACCGTGGATAAATGGCGGCGAAGCGCGCAGCAGAATTGACGTGCAACTTCTGGAGTCCGGAATTACTTCGTCGACTTGACGTGCTTCTCCAGCATCTTCCGGCGAACCACTCCCCCGTAAACGTTGCCCTGCGAATCGACGCCCACGGCCTCCGCGCCGCTATGTTCCTCGGTGGTCGATTCGAGGTCCTCGATGAACGCCACCACCTTGCCGTCCCTGGCGCTCCCGATGCGAATGCCCTTCTTCCAGCCGGGCTCGTCCGGGCCCCAGGATTCGGAGTCGGCCACGTAGAGCGTGTCGTCCGGGGCGATGAACAGCCCGCTCGGCCGGCCGAATTGTCTCCATTCCGCGATGAAGCGGCCTTCCTGATCGAGGATCTGAATGCGGTTGTTGCCGCGGTCGGCGACGAACAGCCGGCCCTGCGAATCGAACGCGAGGTTGTGAGGACCCATCAACTCGCCCGGACCGCGGCCTTTCTTGCCGATGATCTTGATGAGCTTGCCGTCCTTGGAAAACTTCATGATGCGCGAGTTGCCGTAAGTAGGCGAATGACCCTCCCCCACGAAAACGTCGCCATTGGGGGCGATCGCGATCGAGGTAGGCTGATCGAAGGCGTCGGGGCCGTTCCCCGTTTCTCCCGCCTTTCCAAGGGTCATCAGAAGCTTGCCGTCCTTGGTGAACTTGAAAACCTGGTTCCCTTTGCCGCCACCGACTTGAGCGTCGCTAATCCAGACGTTGCCCTCCCTGTCCAGCGTGAAGCCGTGCGGAAAATTGAACAGCTTCGATCCCCAGCTGTTCACCAGCTTGCCCGACGAATTGTAGACCAGCACCGCCGGCTCTGTCCGGCCTGCGCACGAATTCTCGTTGCAGCGGCCGAGAACATAGAGGTTCCTGTCCGGACCTTCCATCACGCCGGTGATCGCAGGCCAAGTCATTCCCGCTGGCAGCTCCGCCCAACCACGCAGCGTCCGATACGGGTTGGGCAGATTATTGTTGGTGATCGGATCGTTGGTCTCAGAGTATGCGTGGCCCCCGCAAATCGCGGCGACGACCGCAAGTGTCAATACGCGTCGCATGAACGGCCTCCTGGAACGAATCGAGCTGCAATGAGCCAAGTTTAGCCGATCAGAAAGCGGATTGCGCCTGGAATACGCGCATTCCGGAAGCCCTATAAGAGGGAATGTCAAGAGACAGTTTTCCCCTACCGCCTGCGGCGGCTGCTGCTTTCGTGCATTCAGCCCCCAACCCCGGGCAACGCTCACGTTTTGAGAT
>JBEKTF010000025.1:0-40118 GCA_049516355.1 Bryobacteraceae bacterium
ATTCGGGCTTGCCGGGATCGGTAGTCGCGGGGCCCCACCAGACTCCGGAGAAATCGGGCTTGCCCTCGGCGGTGCGCGGCGTGGCCCCTGAGGGCGGCGCGTGGTGCTTCTGGTCTTCGAGGAAGTGCTGGGTATCCTCGCCAAGGGTGCTTAGCTGAGAGCCCTCTTGCAGGCGCACGTCGAGCGTGGTGGTTTTGGCGGCGGCAATGACGATGCCCTTCTGGCTGAAGCCCTGCACGGCGGGGAGGTTCACGGTGATGTCGTAGGAGCCGGCAGGCACATTGGGTATGGAGTAGTGGCCGTCTTTGGCGGTGGTTGTTTTGAAATTTGCGCCGGACCGCGGGTTGCTCAGTTGTACCGACGCCTCGGCGGCTGGTTCACCGCCGGGCTCGCGAACCGTTCCCGCGAAGGTGCCTTTATCGCTCTGCGCAAAGGCGGCAGCGGTCAGCAGGGACATGCAAACAGTGAGGATGGGTGATCTCATACTTTGTCCAGGAAAATCGGGCTCGGACGTCCGGACATGCTAACCGGGTGCTCCGCGGCCCCAATGAGTATATCGTCGACCGCCCCGGTAATTCCCGGAACACTACACAGGACGCATGGCGAATTTCCGGCTCAAGGTGTTCCGGGCAGTCGCCGAACACCTGAGTTTTCGCATCGCGCGATTCCAATTGACCCTGAAGAAGGTCATGCGGAGCTACCGCCGTTGGGTGATTCAACTCATGAATACCGTCAACCCCCCACCGGCAGCAGGCCCTTCACATTCCAGTGCTATACTTTTCGCGTTAAGACGAATGGTTCGGCTTCCTCGCGGTCTCGAGCCTCAATCGGCATGTCTGAGGGCAGGTGCTTTCGTTCAGTTAACACTCAAGCTGAGAACACCCGTTGGAGGCGCTCATGGAAGGCGCGGCGCAAAAACAAACAGCCCGTGACGGAGCCGGAAAATCCGCGGAGGAGAGGCTTCGCGATCACGAGCGACTGCTCCAGCTGCTGACCGAAGTAATTCCTCAACACGTCTGGATCGCCCTGCCCGATGGCTCGCTGGACTACTGCAACCTGCGACTTCTGCACTATGTCGGCCGTTCCATGGAAGAAATGCTGGGCTCTGCATTTGCCGGCATTTTTCACCCCGACGATCGAACCCACGTGCTGCAGACGTGGCGCGAATCGTTTTCAAGCGAAGGACCTTTCGAGGGCGAGTGGTGCGTGCGCGGCGCCGACGGCAACTATCGGCGGTTCTTCACAATCGGGCTTCCGGTGCGCGATTCCAAGGGCGAGATCGTCAACTGGTACGGGACCAACACCGATATCGAGGACCGCAGGACGGCTGAAGTATCGCTCCAGGCCAGCGAGGATCGATGGAAGAGAGTTTTTGAGAATTCGGCCGTGGGCATCGCACTGACCGACCTCAAAGGGCGCTTCGAGAACACCAACGCCGCCTACCAAAACCTGGTGGGGTACACCGAAGACGAGCTGCGGAAGTTGACCTTTCTCGACATAACAGCTGAGGAATTTGAAGAACAGAACCGTGCCCTCGCGGTTGATCTTCTGGAACGAACACGCCAACAGTTCGATATTGAAAAGCAATACCGGCGCAAAGACGGCACTCTCATTTGGGTGCGGAATAATGTATCGCTGGTTCCCGGCGCCGATGGCTCGACCCGCTACATGATGGCAATCGTCGAGAACATCTCGGAGCGCAAGCGAGCTGAAAAGGCGCTGCAGGAGTCCGAGGAACGTTTTCGCTATCTGGCCGACGCGCTGCCGGAAGTGATATGGATCACGGCTCTCGATCCTGACAAAATTCTGTACACCAGCCCGAGCTTTGAACGTATCTGGGGGCTGACCGTTGAAGAACTTTATCGGAACCCGCGCTTGTGGACGGATACGATTCATCCCGACGACCGTGAGCGGGTCAGCGACACCTTCACGCGCTGGATCACCGGTGAAGATATCAGTCATCACAATGTCGAATATCGCATCGTCCAGCCGAACGGCGCTACGCGATGGATTCACGAACGCGGGGTGCTGAGTCTCGACGAACAAGGGAAGCCGCGTCTGGCAAGCGGCATCTCGACCGACATTACCGAACGCAAGCTCGCGGAACAGACGCTGCGCCAAAGCGAATCTTATCTGGCAGAGGCGCAGAGATTGAGCCACACGGGCAGCTGGGCGTGGAATCCCGGAACCGGCGATATCAGGTATTGGTCCGAGGAGTGCTACCGCGTGCTGGGTTTCGATCCCGCCGGGCCGCCGCCGCGATTTGAGACGTTTTTCCAGCGTATTCATCCGGACGATCAGGCCGCAACCAGGGAACGCTTCGAGAAAGCCATCCGTGAAAGAGCGGATTTCGAGTTTGACTACCGAATCGTTCATCCTGACAGCGGATCGAGAAACATCCATGCAGTGGGCCATCCTGTGGTCAGCCCTTCCGGCGATCTCTCTGAATTCGTGGGTACGGTCATCGACATTACCGAGCACAGGCGGGCAGAGGAGGAACTTCAGCAACTCATCGATTTCATCCCCCAGCTCATAGTGGTACTGGGGCCGGACGGCAAGTGGATTCGCGCGAATCGGCTGGCGCTCGACTACGCGGGCCTGACCCTCGGGCAGTTTCGGTCACGGGACGTTTTTCCGACGGCGATTCATCCGGACGATGCGGAAAATATGCGGACTGAACGCGAACGGGGGCTTGCGTCGACAGAGCCGTTTGAAACGGAGGCAAGAATCCTCGGCACGGATGGCACGTACCGATGGTTCTTGTTTCGTTACAAACCCCTGCTGGAACAGGGCTCCGTCAGCAGATGGTACACAACCGCAACGGAAATCGAAGCGCGGAAGCAGGAGGAAGAGCGGGTCCAGAAAGAGAACCTGGCCCTGCGCGAGGAAATCGCCCAGGTATCCATGTCGGAGGAAATCGTTGGTGCGTCGCGGTTCGCAGGCCCTCCTTTGCAGAGGTCCATGCGGTGAACTTGCCCGCCTCGCCGCTCCCGAGAACCAGAACGTCGAAATGCTCGATTTGACTCATGAAATTCTCCGGCTTAATTTTCCCTGAGTTTCCGATACTTGCGGATCAGGTTGTTGGTCGAGCTGTCGTGAGCAAGCGACGGCTCCCCTTGACTCTCGAGTTCCGGAACGATGCGCTGCGCCAGCGCTTTTCCCAGCTCGACTCCCCACTGGTCGAAGGAATTGATGTCCCAGATCGCACCTTGTGTGAACACGGAATGTTCGTAGAGCGCGACCAGCTTTCCAAGGTTTTCCGGTGTCAGCCGATCCGCGAGAATCGTATTCGATGGCCGGTTGCCTTCGAAGACGCGGTGCGGAACCAGCCAATCCGGAGTGCCCTCGGCCTCGACTTGCTCTGGCGTCTTTCCGAAGGCGAGCGCCTCGGTCTGCGCGAAGACGTTGGCCAGCAGCATGTCGTGGTGGCGCCCGAGCGGGTTGAGCGGCTGTCCAAACGCGATGAAATCGCAAGGGATCAGCCGGGTTCCCTGGTGGATCAACTGATAGAAGGAATGTTGGCCGTTGGTCCCCGGCTCGCCCCAATAGATGGGCCCGGTAGCATAGTTGACCTCGGTCCCATCGAGTGTGACGTGCTTTCCGTTGCTCTCCATCGTCAACTGCTGCAGGTAGGCCGGAAAGCGCTTGAGATATTGCTCGTAGGGCAACACCGCTACCGTCTGCGCGCCGAAGAAGTCGTTGTACCAGACGGCGAGAAGGCCCATCAGCACGGGTAAATTGCGATCAAACGGGGCAGTACGGAAATGCTCGTCCATTTGATGGAAGCCGTCCAGCATGGCTCGAAATTGCTCCGGTCCGATAGCCAGCATGGTGGAAAGACCGATCGCGGAGTCCATGGAGTACCGCCCGCCGACCCAGTCCCAGAAACCAAACATGTTCGCCGTGTCGATCCCGAATTTGGCAACCGCGGCCGTGTTTGTAGACACGGCGACAAAGTGGCTGGCGATCGATTTCTCATCGCCGCCGAGCCCGGCGACCGACCAATCGCGCGCCGAGTGAGCGTTGGTCATCGTTTCCAGCGTCGTGAACGTCTTCGACGAAACGATAAAGAGCGTCTCCCCGGGATCGAGATCGCGGACGGCTTCCGCGAAGTCCGTAGCATCGACATTGGAAACGAACCGGAATGTCACCGAGCGATCGCTGTAATGCTTCAGCGCTTCATATGCCATGACTGGTCCGAGATCGGAGCCGCCAATGCCAATGTTGATGATGTACCGAATGTTTTTTCCGGTGTACCCTTTCCAGTCCCCGCTCCGGACACGATCGGAGAAATTGGCCATCTTGTCGAGCACGGCGTGGACCTGCGGCACCACATTCTCGCCGTCGACAACGATGGAAGTTCCCTGAGGCGCCCGCAATGCCACGTGCAGCACCGCACGCTTCTCGGTCACGTTGATCTTGTCCCCGCGAAACATGGCTTCGATCCGGGATCGCACGCCCGATTCCTCCGCCAGTTTGATCAGCAGCCTGACAGTTTCATCCGTGATGAGGTTCTTCGAATAGTCGAGAAAAATACCCTCGGCCTCGAGCGTCAATCGCTCTCCGCGCTGCGCATCGTCAGCGAACAGATTTCGCAGATGGACTGCGCTGATTTTCTTATAATGAGTCGCGAGCTTCTTCCAGGCCTTCCGCTTGGTCAGCGGTTCGGGAACCGGACTCGTTTCCGCGCGTGGTGTCATACCTGAACTCTACTCAACCCGCCATTGCCATCTTCAAAGCGGCGCTTCTCGATTCAATTACGGCCATGAGTTCGTTCCAGGACTTGACGAAGGATTTCGCACCTTCGTCCTGCAGTTCAGCGGCAAGCGCATCGACATCGATACCGGCCTCGGCGAACCGCGCCAAAATTTCTTCGCAGTCGCCGCCGTCTTCACGCAGAACGGTGCCGATTTCGCCATGATCGGCGAGAGCTTTCAAGGTGTTGTCCGGCATCGTATTGATAGTGAAGGGCGCCGCGAGAGCCTTGACGTACAGCACGTCGGACGTCTTGGGGTCCTTGGTTCCGGTGCTGGCCCACAGCAGTCGCTGCGGACGTGCACCAAAGTTGAAAGCTCGCTGCCACCGCGATGAAGCAAGCAGTTCGCGATATGCCTTGTAAGTGCGCCCGGCGATGGCGATTCCGAGCTTGTCCCGCAGCGATTCGGGCGCTTTACCCATCACCGCTACATCCCAGCGACTGATGAATATCGAAGCAACCGAGCCGACATCGGGATCGAGCCCTCGGTCGATCCGGCGTTCGACGCCGCGCAGGAACGCGCCGGCGGCCGCCAGATACTGCTCGCGGGAGAACAGGAGAGTGACGTTGACCGGAATGCCGGCAAAGATCGCCTCTTCGATCGCGGGGAGACCTTCCTTCGTGCCGGGAATCTTGATGAACAGGTTCGGCTGCCCCGCACGCGCGTGGAGGCTGCCGGCTGCCGCAAGACTACTGGCGGTGTCGTATGCCAGCAACGGCGAAACTTCGAGCGACACCCAGCCGTCGATACCATCGGTTCGGTCGTGGATGGGACGGAACAAAGCGGCGGCCCGGGTGATGTCCTCGAGCGCCAGTTCAAAGAAAAGATCCTCGCCCGATTTGCCATGGTCCAGCTTCTCGCGTATAGCGGCATCATACGCGGAACTATTCTTGATCGCATGGTCGAAGATCGTGGGATTCGACGTAAGGCCCGTCACCGACCATTCGTCGATATAACGCTTGAGGGTGCCGGTGTCGAGCAGGTCGCGCGTGATGTTATCGAGCCAGATACTTTGGCCCATATCGTGGAGTGCTTGTGTCGCTTTCATTCCTCAGCCTCTCAGGTCCCAATTACAAGTCGTATCGAAACGCACCATCAGGTTCGGGTTCACAGACGCAGGGCGCCAGGCTGTTGATTAGCACGGCTGGGGCCAATGATTTCTTTAGCGCATTTCGGCGCCCGGTTCTTACCTGTGAGTGGCGTGTCGTGATGGGTGCCGGATCGAGTTCGAGGGCTGGTGTCAGATGACCAAGGCGACGAGTCGACGGGCGGTCACTTTCGCGTGCCAATAATGGGGATAACCGGCGCGGGGCGGTAGGGAAGTCACGCGTGACGTTTGAGGCGCCCCAGCCGGTATCGCATACAAACTCCTTTCATTTTTAACCAACACTCACGTCGAGCAGCGCCACCCGATACTGAACGGATTGCAGCGTGAAACCGATCAGAATCAAGCCAACTCCGAAAACACCCCGAAATGCGATGGGGCAGCTCCCGCAATCGGGTGCCGTCTCCGCCAGCAAACACCACGGCCCAGCTGTGCGTCTTATCCAGGGTTGACGACATGAACTAATAACGCTGGGTTTGCAGTTTTGTCACCACGCCAAATATCCCTGAATAGGCCCGGTTTTGAAGGTCTTCGCGATCGGCCGCCACGACGCGTGTCCGCTTTTCGACGCGAGGCGGCGACTCGCCGTTTTTCGACATACCACCGTTGCGGTACTGCCAGTCCCCCTCTCTTTGTGCCGACGGGCTTTATTTCTGTCGACTTCAGCGGGCGCGGGCATTCGGCTTCCCACCTGCCAAAACAAACCGCATGAAGCACACACACATACCTCTCACTTCAACAGCGACGCTGCTTTCGAGCGGAATCACGCGACGGTTGGCCGCTTTGTGGTGCACACTTATGCATGACTCTTCGATGTGGCCTATTCACGGCCAGTACGAATGCAGGATTTGCGGTCGCCGCCAACCTGTGGCCTGGGCCCAACTCGGGTGTTCCCAATACCACGAAGGTGGTATCGGCTTGCCTGACCGAATTGGTTAGTTGAAAAATCCTCGATGTCGTGATGACCCGGCACGATTGGCCGCGCATAGTTGGAGCATAAATACAGCCAACGGTTTGGGCGCGAATCATATGAGTAATCGGCAATATACCAGCCTGCCTTCAGACACGTCGAGCGAAGATATGCTGGCGCAACTTGCTTTGGACGTGAACTGGACCTGGAACCGCGCCGGAAGTGCCCTCTGGCGGCAGCTGAACCCGGAGTTATGGGAACAGACCCATAATCCCTGGGCAGTACTGCAGACGGTGTCCGGTCAAAGTCTGAAACGAATCACCTCCGAGCCCGGCTTCCGCGCGACCCTGGACGAGATCGGAAGCCGTTTATGCCCTTCTTGAAGACCGCATCGTCCCCGAATTCTATGAACGCAACGACGCGGGGATTCCTGCGAAGTGGGTAGCGCGGGTTCGGGAGAAATCCGATTCCTTCTGGTCTCGGGTAAGCCCCTTCAGGAGCCAGTGGCCTGGTACGGTCCGATTGTGATGAATACGCAACGGGAGCTTCGCCAGGCATTCGAAGAGCTGGAGAAAGGGACGTTCCTGAGAGACGGGAAGCTGGATGCCCGTTGAGGCTCATATAGCCGCCGGGGCGTATGCGGTTGCCCAGAGTCACTGCGACCGCGTAATATGATGAAGCCATGGGGAGCCCCCAGCATCCGACCGAGGCCGAACAACTATCCGCAGACCTCGCGCATCCGAGCGCGAATTCCGTCTGGGCTCGCGCTTTGGAGACATTCGGCGACGAGGCAAAGGCGCGTCATTGGATGAATGCTCCTCGCGACATTTTCGAGGGTCGATCTCCGCAGGAACTTGTCGAGACAGGCGATCCCGCTGAACAACGGCGCGTGCTCACCGTTCTCATTCGAATCGACTACGGCGTTTTTTCATAACCTCCAGGCATGAAGATTTACCGGATGCACCGTGGAGCGCGGGCGGCGGCTAACTATTCAGGAGCGATGGAGGCCGGTGGCCGCTGGAATCCTATCGGCACTCCGATGCTCTACACGGCGCAACATTTGTCGCTGGCGTGCGTGGAGATCCTGGTTCATCTTGACAAAAGCGAACTGCCGCGGGATTACGTCTGGTCATGGACGGAATTGGAGGGAACGCTGGATTTCCTGCAATTCAAGGATCTCGATCACGTTTCGTCGTGTCAGGCGGCGGGACATTCCTGGGTTGATACGACCGCACAGCCGGCCATTCAGGTACCATCGGTCGTGATCCCGGAAGAGTTCAACATTTTGCTCAACCCAAACGCACTCGGGATATGCCGCTCTTGTTTGGAGAGCGAGCCGCGCCCATTTCGATTCGATCCCCGGCTTTTCGGGTCGCAGCCCCAGCCCTGTAGCGCCAGGAGTTAGTTATCGTCCCGGCGTTTCAATGTTGGGCGATCGTCCTGATCGGCCGCAGGAGCTTTTTCGTCGCCATTCGCATCGATCTGACCGTTCGGATTGCGCCGCAGCGTGGGCCGTCCCGAGTCCTTCGTGTCATCCACTTTCCGGCGGTTGTGCATTGACATCGTTCGCGCCTTGACATCGTTGAACTCGCTCGTGCTGACCACGTATTCCGGCTTCGCCTTGAGGTCTTTCTGGATGATTTCCTGCGAGTGACGGATGCGGTCCTCGGTCGGCGGATGAGACGAAAAGAGCTTCGACATCGTGCCCGGCTTGCGTTTCTCCTGGGACTGCACTTTCTCGAAGAAATCGACAAAGGCGGTGGGATCGTAGCCGGCTTTATACATGTATTCAATGCCGAGCATGTCGGCTTCGGATTCGAAGTTGCGGCTGAATTTCAGGAAGCCCATCGGCACGGCGAGCCCCATGGCCTGATAGATTCCATAGCCGGCCATGCCGCCCACCGCGAGCAGGGGAACGATGCTGCCGATCTGGGCGATCTCACCGCGGGTTGCCTGCCGGGTGCCGTGACGGGCCGCCACATGTCCGATTTCGTGCGCCATGACGCCGGCCATCTCAGCCTCGTTGTCGGCGTTCAGCAAAATACCCGTGTTGACGAAAAAGAAACCGCCTGGCAGCGCGAAGGCGTTGATTTCTTCCGAGTCGATGACCTTGATGGTGAAGGGGACTTTCGCATCCGAGTTCCGCACCAGATTCTGGCCTACCCGGTTCACGTATTCGGCGACGATCGGATCGTCGACGATCCGGGACTGGCGTTCCACCTCCTGGGCCATCTGCTTGCCCAGAGCGATCTCTTTTTCGATCGAATAGAAGTTAACGCCCTTGCCGACGTCGCGATTGCCTATTTCGTCGGGATTTTTTTCCTTGTTGTCCGCGAAAGTGACGGGTACTGCGAGCACCAGAGCGAGAAAACCAGCCAGAATGCGGCTGGACGACCGGATGGAAGCTATCATGGAACACGCTCCTCCAAATTCCTATATTAACCCTTCCGCGCCGTCTTTGGATAGCCCGTCTTCAGCCGGCCGACTCAATGGAAGAGTGAATGGACTCATTCACCGCCGCAGCGGACCGGTTCATCGCCAATAAATCACAGTTCAGCCGGAGGAGACGAGCCTCGCTTCACCGGGGGTGAAGCAAGGCTCAGCTCTCAAAATCAGCGGCGGCGCCTCTCTGTCAGCGGGTCTCGCCGTGGCGTGCCGTTGGTGCAGGCGGCGTACTCACGGGATAGACAGTGCCGAAAAGGTCCGACATGACATTCACGGTCGCGTCGCAGGCGTGATTCAGGCAAGGCAGACCCAAACCTCCTTCGATCGTTTTGAGCAGCGAAAAGTGAGTGTACATTACGTTGCTTTGCAACCCATGCGCGCCATAATTGGTATCCACGATCACGAGTACCTTGTTCACCGTGGGCGAAACGCTGTAGTCATCTTCGTCCCACAGAATAACGATGGCGTTCTGACCCTGCTTCCAGGCCGGAGATCCTTTGATGGCGGTGACGATCTGCCTCACGGCAACGTCGCCCGCCTGCAAAAGAGCCGGGTTGAGACCTGCCTGGGTCCCGTTGTCATTTGGATCGAAATTGCAGAAAGGACCGGCATTTCCGCGCCCGTGCTGATCGTTGCACTGGTTCGGCACGATGAAGGAGAAGGCGGGAACGTTACCTGTGGCAAGGTCGGAGTAAAGGCCGTTCGCACCGGTAAATCCGACCACGTTTGTAAGGTTGCTGCCGGGCTCATCGCCCTCCTGAATGCTGCGGAAATAGACGAAGGGATTGTGTTTGGCGGCGTAAAGCAAAACAATGCCGCTCGACGTCAGGGGAGGCGTGAGAACGGGAGTGATGTTAGCGAAGTTGGTGTTGTTGGTGAAGACACCGTCGCTGTAATTAATCGTATCGGCGCCAGATGTCGGAAGGCTCTCCTGATAAGATTTCCAGGTTCGCCCTGCCGCCGCGAGCTGATCGGCGATGGTGATTCCGGAGATGTTGGTGGCGGCCGGGATGGATTGAACGCCGTCGATGTTGTTTATGCCCGGAGGCCCGGTGGTTTCATTGGTTGTGTCAATGGCGGGCGTCGCGGCATCGGTTCCCACGCCATAAATCGGGCACACGGCGGGAGAAGCCGGATTGTCTGTGTTAACCGTTCCCGAAATCAGGTTCGGGGTGCAGGAGAAATTGTGCCAATCCGGGTAATTGTCGCTATGCACGCCGAAATTCGAACCGCCGACCACCTCGAGATAATTGGTTGAGCTCGGATGCGCGATGGCGAAGTAGTTCGTGGCGGAATTGGCGATCGCCGCGAGTTCGTCGATGTAGGGCATATTCGGGTTATTCAGAACCTGGTTGAGGCCGTGGTTCTCCATCATGACCACAAAGACGTGGTCAAGATGCGTAATGCCGTTGGGAACGGGACCCTCCGCAGCGAACGCAGAGCTCATTGTTACAACAGCAATAAAAATGGATCTCAGTTTCACGATTTTGTCACCTTTCTTTTTGGAGCGGCGCCTATGCGGGCCTATGCTGCAGGAACGCGATGAGCGGACCTTAGCGGAAAGTAACAAAAAGACGGTTTCTACATCGCTACGATTCAATCAATTTCCGGTAACTAAGTGAATTTTCCGGATAAAGTGGAGCCTGATGGCCTCCGCGGTTACTCACTTCATCGTGGCTGCGGCGCTTGCGCTGCCGGCGGCTGAGTCGAATTCTCTTCGCGGGGTTCTGCCGCGCTGGGGGATTCCGATTTCGTGCGGCCTGCTGGCGGTCGCTCCGGATTCAGACACGTTCGCGATGCGCGCCTTCGATATCCCTTATGGGAGTTTCTTCGGTCACCGGGGGTTCTTTCATTCCCCGTTCTTTTTGATTTTGTTTTCCGCTCTTCTGGCGGCGATTGTGGCCCGGCGGAGGGCGCGGTCCACGTGGCTCCGCCTCGCATTGATCTGGGCGGGCGCCGCTATTACGCATCCTTTGCTGGACATGCTCACCGATGGCGGTGCGGGCGTGATGCTTCTCTATCCCTTTTCGGAAGCCCGATTCTTTTTCCCCTGGCGGCCCATCCATGTTTCGCCGCTCGACATATCGAGCTTCTTCAGCCGGGCCGGGTACATTCTGTTATCGGAACTTCCTTTCTGCGCCGCTGCGGTTGCTATCGGATTGGCCGGTTACGCGATCGCAGCCCGGTCGTTTTAATTTCGGAAAAGGCTTTAAACCCGGTTTGACGCCCGCAGGCAGAGGCGATCGGACCGTGTTCATGATCATCGACAAATACGTGTAATAGCCTTCGAGGCTCGCCGCTTCCATGATTCCCGCCTCGCCGAGCTTACCCAAAGCTCTCGCATAAGTCGGATCGCTGACGCTCTGATTGTGCAAGAGTTCGGTGCAGAAGTCGTAGAGAGTAGCTTCATCCTCAGCCATGTTCTCCGGTCGCCGCCCGTCGGCCACGGCCGAAATGATTGCCGGGGTCAGCCCGGCGGTCGCTGCCAGGGGATTATGGGCATTCCATTCGAAATTATTGGTCCACTGCCGCGCCGCAATGAGGATGGCAAATTCGGTGAGCTTGCGGCTTAAAGCGCTGTTGTTCAGGTTGTGGAGACGTATCTGTAAAGACGGGACCACGAGGTCCGGAACGCGCATCATGGCCGACCATGGCGGACCGGCGGGGTCGACTTTCCGGATCTCTTTGTACTCCGCCGCGGCCTTCTTTTGCGCCTCGGTCATTTTGTCGGGGGGTATGGGCGGCATCCGGTCCTGCGCTCTCCCGTTTTTGGCCAGCGTAAATCCCAGGACCAGAAACGCCACCACCAATCGAGACTTGTTCATTGCCCTATCCTTCCTGTTCGGGGAAACCCGCAGCGACAAGAATACAAGAAGCCCGGGACTGGTGCATTCCGCGGAGAGCATTCCGGAGGCGCACCATGCATGCATTTTAGGTGTATAATTCCGAAGACGATCAGACCAGAATGAAAACAGGTTTTGCGGCAAATTCCACGGTAGTCAGACTTGCTTTTGCGTTGATGCTGGCATTGCCGGCAGCGGCGCAGAGTCCCGCATATAAAGCGCCTCGAACGCCGGATGGCAAACCAAACCTTGCCGGGATCTGGCAAGCCATGAACGCGGCGAATTGGGATCTTGAGGGCCACGCGGCAGGGCCGCCCGCACTCGCGGCAATGGGCGCCATAGGTGCGATCGCACCCGGGTTGGGAGTGGTCGAAGGCGGCGAAATCCCTTATCTCCCGGCAGCGGCGGCAAAACGGAAAGAGAACTTCGCCAACCGGATGAAGCTGGATCCGGAGGTGAAATGTTATATGCCGGGCGTGCCGCGCGCCACCTACATGCCTTATCCCTTCCAGATCGTGCAGTCGCCAAAGGCCATCCTGCTTGCCTATGAATACGACGGCGCGGAACGCACGGTTTTTATGGATAACCCGGGTCCCGCTCCAACCGACAGCTGGATGGGATGGTCGGTCGGCCATTGGGAAGGTGACACGCTGGTTGTAGATGTGACCGGTTTCAACGATCAAACCTGGTTTGACAGGGCGGGGAACTTCCATAGCGATGCGCTGCACGTTGTCGAGCGCTATACGCCGCGCAGCGCCGATACATTGATGTACGAAGCGACGATCGAGGATAAGAAAGTGTTCTCGCGCCCGTGGAAGATCAGCATGCCGCTTTACCGGCACGTCGAAAAAGACGCGCAGCTGCTGGAATTCAAGTGCGTTGAATTCGTGGAAGAATTAATGTACGGGCCTTTGCGCAAGGGCCGTTGAGTCGACGATACGGAGATGCGAATGAAAGCTCTTTACTGGTTAGCCTGCGTGGCGGCGGTTATCGCGGCACCGGCTGCCGGCCAGGCGCCACAGAAGACTTCTGCCTCGAAAAACTACAACCCGCCCCGTACCCCCGATGGCAAGCCGGATCTGCAGGGCGTGTGGACCAACGTAACCCTTACGCCGCTCGAGCGGCCAGAGGAGTTGAAAGATAAGGCGTTTTTTGCCTCCGCGGCGGAAGCGGATCAGTATGCGAAGGATCTCATTCAGCGCACCAACGCCGACCGCCGGGACGGAGGCGCCGCTGCCGACGTGGGGCGTGCCTACAACCAGTTCTGGTATGACCGGGGAACGAAAGTGATTCCGGCTCTGCGAACTTCGCTCATCGTCGATCCGCCGGACGGGAAAATTCCCCTGTTGACTCCCGCCGCCCAGGCGCGCGTGGCCGCGCAAGCCGAAAGGAGACAGCTGCATCCCGCCGACGGCCCCGAAGACCGCTCTTTGACCGAGCGTTGCATTATCTGGCCGACGGTGGGGCCTCCCATGCTGCCCGGTCCTTACAACAACAACTACCAGATCATTCAAGGGCCGGGATATGTGATGATCGTCGTCGAGATGATCCACGACGTGCGGGTGATTCCCACGGACGGGCGTCCTCATCTGCCGTCGAACATACGCCAGTGGACGGGCGATTCACGGGGCCACTGGGAAGGGAATACTTTGGTGATCGATACCACCAATTTCTCGAATAAGACGAGCTTCCGGGGGTCTGACGAGAACCTGCATCTGGTCGAGCGTTTTACTCGCGCCAGCCCGGATACAATCCTTTACGAATTCACGGTTGACGATCCGTCGGCGTTCACCAAACCGTGGAGCGCGCAGGTCCCGATGGCAAAGATGGAAGGCCCTCTGGTGGAGTACGCTTGTCACGAAGGAAATTACGCGATGGCGGGTATCCTCGGCGGAGCCCGTGCCGACGAAAAAGCAAAAGCAGAGAAAGGCAAGTGATTCAAATGCGAATGAAACTATCAGCGATAATTGCCGCGGCAGTCCTGTTCCTGGCAGCCGCGCCCGCGTGGGCGCACCATGCATTTGCAGCGGAATTCGACGCCAGCAAACCGATCACGTTACATGGAACGGTTACGAAAGTCGAGTGGATCAACCCGCATTCGTGGATTCATATCGACGTCAAAAACTCCGATGGCACGGTCACCAACTGGATGGTCGAAGGGGGCAGCCCCAACGCGTTGCTGAGGCGTGGCGTCACGAAGAGCCTGCTTCCCGAAGGAACCGAGATCGTAATCGACGGTTACCGTGCCAAGGACGGGACGAACAGGGCGAACGGGCGGAACATAACGCTCGCCGATGGACGAAAGCTGGCCGTGGGCGGTCAGAGCGCCGAAGAGCAGCCGAAGTAACGGCTTGCCGTCATGCCGGACCAATCCATAACCCGGCGTGTGTTCAACAGCGCCCTTCCCACTCTTGTGGGCGGACTGGCACTATCCAGGCTGTGTCCCCCGCTGCGCGCGCCCAGTCGTTGCCGGACGCCCGAGCCACCCGGCTCCTGGCACGCCCGGGCGCGGCATCGCCTTCCAAGACTGCAACGCCTCCGGGATTGCACCAGCTCACGCTGCGCGGCGAGCGCGATGCGCTGCTTTACATTCCCGAGTCCTCTACAAAGCGGGATGCGGCGCCGCTCGTTGTTTCGCTCCATGGCGCAACGCGAAACGCCGATCGGGGTATCGAACTGCTCCGGTCGCTTTCCGACGAACACGGCTTTCTGCTGCTAGCCCCGGCATCCGCAGGGCAGACCTGGGACGTGATCGAAGATAGCTGGGGTCCGGATGTCGCGTTTATCAACCGTTCGCTGGCCCGGACCTTCGAGATGCGGAAGATCGATCCGGCGCGGATGGCTATGGCGGGCTTCTCGGACGGCGCTTCCTACTCGCTGTCGATCGGCCTCTGCAATGGCGACATGTTCAGCGCGGTGTTCGGTTTCTCCCCCGGCTTCGTCGCCCCCGGCGTTCGGCTCGGCAAGCCGCCTGTTTTTATCTCTCATGGCACAATCGATCCGGTGCTTCCCATCGAAGAATGCAGCCGCCGCATCGTGCCGCAACTGAAACAGGAAGGCTACCGGGTGACGTATCGGGAGTTTGAGGGAAAACATACGCTGCCTCCGGATGTCGCGTCGGAAGCTATGCGGTGGTTCATGGATGCGCCGCAGTCCCGGGCGTAGCTTTTTCTCACCTGGTTAACTAAGTTTTCAACTACTCTCAAGCTTGCGGCTGAGAATGCCGATAAGAGTAATAGCTGAATGGACAACATCGCCAAACGCAGTTTCGATAGTAGCGAACTGGTGGACCGGATGATGGGGGACGAAGACCTCGCACGGCTGGTAGTGACAACGTTTATTGAAGATGTGTCCCTTCAGCTCGCAGCCCTGCGGCAGGCCCTTGGCAGTTCCAATGCCCCCGCCCTGCAGATGGGGGCGCACTCGATCAAAGGCGCGGCCGCTAATGTGGGAGAACCGTCGCTCCGGACGATTGCGGCTCGGTTGGAGAAGCTGGGGGAGGCCGGTGACCTGGAGTCCGCTGGAGAGGTCCTGCCCGAGCTTGCCTTTGTTTTCGAATCCGTCAGGCCGCACCTGCAGCGCTTCTGTGACAACGAAGCGAATTATTCTCCGTAGCCTCGCTATAAGCATCTCTCAATCCTGAGATGTTTACCGTGCCCGCTTCGCCGTTCCTTGTAGAGCAGATTTCATCCCCCGTTGTGGCCCAACCGTGAACGGGTGACGGGAATTTGCCCGGTTTTTTCTTCACGCCTTCAATAACTTAGGTACAGGTTGGCGTTTCGGGTTCCAATCCGGCATGTATTGTCTGGTCAGAGAAACCATGCCAGTCGTACTCGCCTACAAAAACTTCGCCGCCAATCGCGCGATCAGCCACATCGGATTGGGAGTAACGGCGCTCAACACCGCTAAAAGCCTGCGCGCCGCGGGGGTGAACGCGGATGTCTGGGCGGTTACCAGCGCCGCCGACTTACAAACACGCCTGCGCGCTTCCGGGGCGTCCCATGTCGTAATCTCCGCGCCGTGGATCGCGACAAACGATCTCGCGCATATGTGCAGCGAGTTCAAGGAGACGCAATTCGCGGTAACGTGCCATTCGAATCTTGGCTTCCTGCAGGCCGACCCAAGCGCGATGCGGATGTTGCGCGAAGGCCTCGAACTCCACCGCACTTCCTGGAACTTCCGCATGGCGGCCAATTGCGAGCGGCTCGCCACCTGGGTTCCCGCAGCATACGGAACGCCCTGTATTTGGTTGCCTAATATCTACCATCTCGACGACAAACAACGGAAGCGGGAGCGCTACTCCGGGGGGCCTTTGCGGATCGGGGCGTTCGGCGCCACGCGCGTACTCAAGAATCTCATGACTGCCGCAGGCGCGGCGCTCCGGATCGCCAATGCCAAGCGGACCGATCTTGAGTTCTGGATTTCATCCGGACGCAATGAGGGTGCTGGCTCCGTAGTCGACGCGATCAGACAGATGTTGAGCGGATTACAGCACGTCAAGCTGGTCGAAAATGGCTGGCAGACCTGGCCGCAGTTCCGTCAGACCGTCCGCCATATGCATTTGCTGCTGCAGCCGAGCTATACGGAAAGCTTCAATGTCGTGACGGCGGATGGCGTTGCCGAAGGCGTGCCGAGCGTTGTCTCGGACGCCATCGATTGGGCTCCCCGCAACTGGAAAGCGCCGGTCGACGATGCAAACGCCATGGCCCGCGTGGGCCGGAAACTGCTCGAAAGCAGATGCGCGCCGGGCCGGGGTTTATCTGCCTTGAAAGCGCATAATAAGCGGGCGATGCAGGCCTGGGACGATTTTCTCGCTTAACTCACGAGGATCAAATGCAGGTCCATCACGTTCGTCCCGGTCGAACCTGTGATGACCAGATCGCCGGTGTCCTCAAAAAACGGGTATGCGTCGTGGTTCGACAGCGCCTCGGAGGCGCTCAGGCGCGCGCGCGCGATCGTCGTTCCGTCGGCCATCGCACCCGCGGCATCGGTTGGGCCATCGCTGCCATCCGTACCCACACTCAGGATCAGGATGTCCTCGAGTCCCGCGGCGTCAATCGCCGCCGCCAGGGCGAATTCCTGGTTGCGGCCGCCCTTCCCCGCCCCGTCGCTCATCGTGACGGTCGTCTCCCCGCCCGAGATCACGCAGGCTGGCGGGCGCAACGGTTGGCTGTGCGTCCGGATTTGCCGCCCAATCGCGGCGTGCAGGCGCGCCACGTCCCGCGTTTCCCCCTCAATTGTGCTGGAGAGAATCATCGTCCGGTAGCCCATATCCCTGGCCGCGCGCGCGGCGGATTCGAGCGATTTCTGATTGCTGCCGACAATGATGTTTTCGACGTTTTCAAATAGGGGATCGGCCGCCTTCGGAGTTTCCGTCGCGCCATTCCGCAGCCGCTCCCGAACCCTCACCGGCACGCGCTCGCGCAATTCGTATTTTTCGAGGATGGCGAATGCAGTCTGAAACGTTGAAGCGTCGGGCGCAGTGGGGCCGGAGCCGATCACATCCAGATCGTCGCCCACCACATCGGAAAGAATCAGGCTGAGCACATGCGCGGGCGCCGCGAGCCGCGCGAGTTGTCCGCCTTTGATCGCGGAAATGTGTTTGCGGACGGCATTGATCTCATGAATATTGGCGCCGCAGGCCAGCAGCAATCGGGTTGTTTCCCGCTTTTCGGTGAGAGTGATGGGTGGCGCCGGATACGGCGTCAGCGCCGAAGCGCCGCCCGAGAGCAGACAGATGACGAGATCGTCCCCGCCCGCCTCACTGCAGATTTCCGCGATGCGCTTCGCGCCGCTCAATCCGCGTTCGTCGGGAATCGGATGCCCGCAATACCGAAGCTCGATCGACTGCGTCTTCGCCGTATCGCCATCCTTCACGTTCACGCAGCCGAGAGAAATGCGGGATCCCAGAAGTTGCTCGACAGCGCGCGCCATCGTTCCGGCGGCCTTTCCTGCCCCGACGACAAAGATGTGTTCGTAGCGGTCCAGATCTTCGCGCGCCCGCAGTACTTTTTCTACGGCGGCGGTCGGATCGGCAGCGGCCAAAGCGGCCATCAGGATGGCCTTCGCATCCTTGCGCAGATTATGTTTCATGATCTTGGGCCGGCGCTCATTTCCAGCAAGGCAATGCCAGGATTAATTCCACGGCCCGCTCCGGGTCGCAATTGGCGTCGACGCGATAATTGGCGCGGCTATAGGCGGCGCGACGTTCTTCATAAAGTTTCCGGAAGTCCTCGGGATTGTGCGCGAGAGGTCTGGAGTCTGGTGCCGTAATACGCTGCGCGATGACCTCGAACGGACAATCGAGCCAGACCGTAATCCCATGGTTTTCCAGCAGCGCTGCGTTGGCCGGCTCGACGAACGATCCGCCTCCGAGGGCGATAACTGAAGGCATGCCGTGCTCGACCTGACGCATCACTTTCCGAATCATTTTAGTTTCTATCCGGCGAAACTCCGGCTCTCCGCGCGATTCGAAGATCTGCGCGATTGTGGCATGCTCCGCGGTTTCGATCTCGCTGTCAATATCGATGAAATGCCAACCCAGGCGATCGGCCAGAACGCGGGCAACGGTGGTCTTGCCAGAGCCCATAAAGCCTGTCAGGTATACTCCGGGAGCGCGCTTCAGCTTGTTATCCATGTCGCTTATCCATGCAGCCTATCCATGCAGTGCGCGTTCCAGTTGCGATTCCACAAAAGACGGGAAAAAGCGGTTCGCCCAAACCAGCAGCCAGCCGCTGCGGGGCGTCACCACCGACCGCCTGCGATGTGTGATTCCATGAACGATTGCTTCGGCGCAATCTTCGGCTGAAACCGCGAATCTCTTGCCCTGAATCACGCGTTGCGGCGGCCTGGGGCCGGCAGCATGCGCCTGAAAATCCGTATTCACGTACCCGGGAAACACCCCCATGACATGGACGCCCTCGCGCCTCAGTTCGGTACGCTGCGCCGAAGTAATGGCAGCCAGCGCGAACTTGCTCGCGGAGTACACAGGTAGCCAGGGAAGGCTGATTTGCCCCGCGATCGAACTGACGTTCACCACCATTCCGCCGGTCTTCCGAAGCCAGGGTATGACGAGTTGCGAGAGCGCGAAAGGCGCGAAAAAATTGAGTTCGAACAGCGCGCGGGCTTCTTCGAGCGGAGTTGTGGTAGCCGTGTAATATGAGCCGCGGCCCGCGTTGTTGATCAGGATGTCGATCTTCCCCCACCGCTCGACGGTTTTTGCTATTAGGGCGGAGCGGACCGAATCCGCGGTAATATCGCCGGGAACGATCACATCGCCGGGGCCAGCGGCGGCGGAAAGTCTGGCCTCATTCCGCGCGGTAAGGCAAAGATGCGCGCCTCGCTTTTGCAATGCCGCGACCAGGCTTGCGCCGATCCCTTCCGAAGCGCCAGTGACGATTACAGCTTTTCCCTTGAGCGAACCCATCTCGAGCGAACCATTCGGATCGGAGAAACGCAATAATAGCACTATGAAGCGGCTGCTCCCGTTATTCCCTTTGCAGCTTGTCGCGTTCCCCGGAAGCGCAATTCCGCTTCATATATTCGAGGATCGCTACAAGGAGATGGTCGGCGAAGCGGAAGCGAGCGGGTCGGAGTTCGGAATTGTCCTGGCGAAGGAGGGCGGCATCGTAAATGCTGGGTGCACCGTCATGGTCGAAGCGGTGCTGCAGCGATATCCCGATGGACGGTTCGATATCATGGCGCGGGGTCGCCGGCGGTTTGAAATCCTGGCGCTCGATCAGGAAAAGGATTATTTGCGGGGTGATGTCGAATACTTCGAAGACGAAGATTCGGCGCCGGTGAATCCCGAGTTGCGAAAGCGGGCCGCTGAGGCGCTTGGCAGGATTCAGCACGCGCTGCCCGAGCCGAAAGATACCGCGCCCGATTTCGATAATCCCCGGCTGAGTTTCGAGCTGGCGCAGGCCGTGGAGGATCTCGATTTCCAGAACATGTTGCAACGCAGCCGTTCGGAAGCCGAGCGACTGCGGATGTTTGCTGAGTTCGCGGAAGGCTATATTGAGCGCCGGCTCTACGTGGAAAAAATGAAGCAGGCTGCGCCGCTGAACGGATCGGGCCATATGCCGGCGGGCGCTTCGTAAAATCCCGATGTACGTGACGCTACGCATCAACGGTCCGCGAAGACGCCGCCGGCCCAGCCAGAGACGGCGTCTCGGGCCGCTGGTAACGTCGGCCGTGCTGCATGGGACTGCGTTCTTCGCGCTGATCAATGCTCCGGAAATCAAACTGCCTGAGCCGGCGAAGTCGGAATACAAGCAGGCGATTGAAGGCAAAGAAGAGAAGCTGGTCTGGTACCAGTTCAAAGAGTTGCCGGACGTGACCCCGCCTGAGACCAGGCGCGAGCGGAAGCCTCTGCGTGCCGAAGTTCAGGCGAAGCAGCAGATTATAGCCTCGCGGAAGGACGCTCCGAAGCGAAAGCAGGTGGTCTGGAGCCCTGCGCCGGAGTTGAAGGAAACCAAGCCGGTCGAATTGCCGAACATCCTGGCGGTCCGGATGCCTGAGATCGCTAAACGTTTTGTGACACCGCCGGATATTCAGAAGCCGATTGTCGCGAAAGTCGACCTGCCCGCGGATGCGCCTGAATTGCAGACGCAACCCCTGAATCCGGTCAAACTGCCGGACGCCCCGAAGATTGTCAAGAGTTTCATTCCACCTCCGAGGCGAGTTCCCGACAAGGTGCCAGAGGTTATTCGTGTCGACGACGCGCCCCAGGTCGAGGCCAGCGCGGCGAATTCAACTACGCCGCTGAACTATACGTTTAAAACGCCACCACGCCCGTTTAGCGCACCGGCTGTGAAGAAAGCAGCGGCAGTTGGGGCACCGGTTTTGCCGGAAGCACCGGAACTCCTGACCGCGAATTCGCGGGACCTCAATCTGGCAGTGGTCGGACTGAACCCCTCGGACAAACCGATCGCACTGCCTGAGAACTCAAGCCCCGCGCAGTTTTCCGCCGCGCCCAAAATCCGCCCCGAGGGCGCCAACGCAGCGGGGGATGGTAAAGGACTCACCGTACCCGATCTGTTTGTACGCGGCGGGCGAGAGGCCAAACCGGATCTCATCGCTCAGGCCTTCGCCGCCCCCACTTCGGCCCTCACTCTGCGCGCGGCAGCGCGGGGGGGCGAACTCAAACTGAGCGCCGATCCGCAAGAGCAGGCGCCTCCGGGGGCCGTGAAGGTTTCGAGCGCACCCGATCCGCGATTCAATGGGCGCGACGTCTACATGATGGCGATCCAGATGCCCAATCTGACCAGTTACTCGGGCAGCTGGCTGATGTGGTACGCGGACCGCACCGCGCGCGAAGTCGGGCTCAGCCCGGTTTCGCCTCCGGTCGCGCATCGCAAGGTGGATCCCAAATACGTGGCTGCAGCCGCGGCCGATCGCATAGAAGGAAAGGTGCAACTGGCGTGCGTCATCTCGAAAGAAGGCCATGTCTCGAACGTGGAAGTGGTACGCGGACTTGAGGATCGCCTGAACCGGAGCGCGGAAGAGGCACTGGCAAAATGGGAGTTCACCCCGGCGACGCGGCGGGGAGAGCCGGTGGCCGTGGATGTGTTGGTCGAGATTCCGTTCCGGCTTGCGCCACGCGCGCAGGTGCCTTATTGACGATGAGAATCAATGGACGCCAACATCTTATCTTCGACGCCGACGACACGCTCTGGGAGAACAACATCTACTTTGAACAAGCGTTCGACGAATTCTGCAAGTACCTGAATCATTCATCGCTCACACCGGACGAGATTCGGGGAATTCTGGATGAAATCGAAGGCGAGAGCAACAAGATTCACGGCTACGGCGCGGTGAATTTCGGACGTAATCTCAGCCAATGCTACCTTCGGCTGGCGGAGCGCGCCGTTGAAGAACACGACCTGAAGCGCGTCAGCGCTTTCGCACACCAGATTCTGCTGCAGGAGATCGACTTGATGGAAGGCGTTGCGGAAACGCTTCCTTTTCTGGCTGAAATCCATGAGCTGACCATGTTCACCAAGGGCGAACCGGCGGAGCAGAATCGCAAGATCGACCTCTCTGGATTGCGGCCTTTGTTTGCGCACTGCGAGATCGTAAAGGAGAAGAATCCCGACGCCTACTCGAGGCTGGCGCAAGTGCGGGGGTTCGATCTGGAACGCACCTGGATGATCGGGAATAGTCCGAGATCGGATATCAATCCCGCGCTGGCGGCGGGAATGCGGGCGGTGTTCGTGCCTCATGAACGAACATGGACGCTCGAACGCGAGGAGATTCGCGATGTCGACGGGCGGCTCGTGGTGCTGAACCGGTTTACCGACCTGATTCAGCTTTTTGATCCAAACTCAGTCAGTTAAGAACCGGTGCCGCAGATTCGGTGGCGAGGCTGCCTGCATCGGCGGGAGTCCGGATAGCCTGCGCCAATTCGTTCGCAACCTCGTGCGCGTAAATCAGGAAGTGGTGCCCGGCAAGAAGAATCATCGAACCCATCCAAAGCTTGGCCGGATTGGTCGCGTAATTACGCACAATGCGCCAGAGGAACTTCCAGTAAGCGCGTTTATATGGCGAACGCACGCCCTGCGTCCACATCGATTGGACGAGCAGCCGCAGATTGTAGGACATCGGCAGGTCCGGCGGCTTCTGCGAGGGACGGGTGTTCCATAGCTGGAGCGAACGGAAAGCGCGCTGGAAGTAGGCTTCGGGCGTATAAAGATCGAAAAGCAGTCGGCTCAGCCCGTTCAACAGAGTGTTCAGCGGCATGGTCGTGCGAAAGTTCGGCGCACTGAAATTCGAAGTGCCTTCGCTGTCTTCGAACAGACGGCCTTCCTTCTTCATACGGTCATAGAGAGGCGTGGTCGGCGGGGCTTGCAGCATGCCGGCCATGGCCCATGTGATCCCGGCGCGTTCGATGAATTCGCGCTGCCGCTCGAAGATCGTTTCATCGTCCGAATCGAATCCTACGATGAACCCGCCAAGCACCCAAAGCCCGCTCTCCTGAATGGTGCGGATTTGCTCCAGATTGTCTTTGCGGAGATTCTGGAATTTCTTCGTCGATTTGAGAGCTTCGGCCGACGGCGATTCGATGCCGAGGAAGACATACATGAAGTTCGCCTCGACCATCGCGGCCATCAGGTCGGGACGGTCCGCCAGATCGACCGAAGCCTCGGTGTAGAACGAGAACACGCGGCCGTTCCGTTTTCCCCATTCAGCCAGTTCGCGGGAAAGCTGCAGGGCATTCTTCGAATTGCCGATGAAATTGTCGTCGACGATGAAGACCTCATTGCGCCAGCCGAGCGCGCGCAAAGTATCCAGTTCGGCGATCAACTGCGCGGGCGATTTCACGCGCGGCTTGCGCCCGTAGATCGTGATGATGTCGCAGAACTCGCATTGGAACGGGCATCCGCGCGAGAACTGCACGGGCATCGAGGTATACATCTCACGCCGCAGCAGATCGAAGCGCGGGATGGGGCTGCGCGACATGTCCGGCTTATCGGCCACGCGATAGACGGCGCGCGCGGTGCCTCGTTCGAGATCGGCGGCGATCTCCGCAAAGACTTCCTCCGCTTCCCCCACCAGCACATGATCGGCGAGGGACTGGAGCTTTTCGGGCTCACTCGATGCCCATGGCCCTCCGATGAACGTACGCTTCCCGAACGACCGTGCCCGGGCGAGAATCGCGAGCGTATCGACGCGCTGCGCATGCATGGAACTGACCATCACCAGGTCGGCCCATTGGTAGTCCTCGTCGCGGATCTCGTCGAATGCGCGATCGAGCAGGCGGAGCGACCAGGAGGAGGGGCAGAGCGCCGCGACTGTGATCAATCCCAACGGGGGAGTCATCGCCGCTTCGGGCAGCATTCGCAGCACGCCCTCGAATCCCCAGAATGAAGGAGGAAATTTTGGCCAGATCAGCAGAACTTTGAGATTCGAGCCGAGGGCCGGGGAAAAATCCGGCGGTCGTTCCTCTGGCAGGATCGAGAACAAGGGCATTACGTTATTCTCTACCCTGGCTACTCGAAGCTGCGAATCGCGCGTGCCTCGTCGTCGTGGACCTCAAATATTTTGTAAATACCGGTCATCCGCAAAAGGTCCGAAACTCGTTTGGGGAGCGCGGCGAGTTTCAAGACGCCTCCACGGCTGCGCGTGGTGGTGAAGCCCGAGACGAGTTCCCCGATTCCGGAGCTATCCATGTTCGAGACACCGCTCAGGTTGAGCACAATTTTGGGATGGTCGCCAGCTGAGAGTTCGAGAAGGGTTTCGCGCAGTGTGGTCGATCCGGCGCCGAGGTTAATTCGGCCCACCGGGTTAACCACGGTGACGTCGCCAGCTTTGCGGGTTGTGATTGTGAGGGCCAACGGGTTAATTGTAGCGGCAAGTCAAGGGCGGACGGATACCCGCACCTGACCGGTCGTCCAACAGCATTGGAAACCGCCGCCGCCCTCTCCCGAATAATCATTGGCCAGGATGTGCAACACGTAGTCGCCAGGTTCGCTGAAGGTGGCTGTCGTCGTCGCCTTCCCGCTGAACGCCACAGCGTTTTTACTTTCTGCCTTCTCGACATCCGGTCGTTCTTTGGCGAACGTCACATTGCCGGTACCCCGATACTTGCTCCAACGAACAGTCACAGGAGGACCCGGATCTTTCGGACGGGCGCCGGACGATGTGGTGAACTTCGCATCGTCGGAAACCCATGCGGTCAGTGTGAGCGGGGTACCCACCTTCGCCGTGCGTTCGACAGTCAGTCCGCGCGGGCCCTGCACGAAAGGTCCCGCCTGATCGAAACCGACCGTCGGCGGTGTGTTTCCGACGGCGGCTTCTTCAAAAGGTGAAATTTCGTAGTCCGGTTTGAGGCTCGCCGGGATCACCACGGTCTGGCCATTGGCAACGATGGTCCAGGTGATTTTGTTCTCCCCGAAATCGGCCGGAACTTTTACGGCGAACATGCCCCATTGCCGGCCAACCAGAAAGTGGGTGGGCTGGCCGCGGTCAGGTCCGCCTGGTTCAATCCGGTTGTCCGGGCCGATCGGAATATCGACTTCCTGCCTGATGTTCCGGTTGTAATAGCCGAGCAGCAGACTAAAACTGCCGTCGTCGTTTTTGAACCAGCCTTCGAATGCGCCGGTGATGCTGGCGCCCGATTCGTGCTGGGGTTCGAGGGGCAGGGATTGCCCGCACGCGAGCCATGCGCTCGCGGCTAAAAGCGCTACTTTAAACAATCGGGCAATTCTCACCGGCTGGCCGTCAGACGATTCTTGTGCTGAGCCGCCCACGCGTTATATTCCTCGTCCGTGAGGTAGGTGACGTTCATCCACGCGTGACCCATTTCGTCGACAGTCCGGTCGCCAAACCCAACCCACTGGTCAGGATCGGGATTGTTGGGGTTGGCCGCTGTGTTGTCGTACCAGGCGGTAACGCGGATCATCGTACCCTTGGGAAACGCAGGCGCAGCGTCGTCGGCGTAGATGTAATTCGTCATCCAGTTGAAGTTGAACTTGCCCACATAGCTCACCACCTGAGTGGTGCCGTCCGGCAGGATCGCTTCCACCTCCATGGCTTTTCCGCGGAGGTGCATGTGCGGTTGAAAGTTCTCAAGTTGTGCCGCCTTCGGCAGCACGGTGAAGTTCTGAGACTCGACTATGGAATTTGGCGGGATATCGACAAGGCGGGTCCGGTTTCTTCCCTGGACCGCCTGGAATGCCGTCAAATAGGTACGGTGTTTGGGCTCCTGACCTTTCGGATAAAGCCAGATGCCCAACTCCACGTGGTCGCGAATGGCCTCGCCGACGGCGTGAATATGGACGTCCCAGGAAATCTGGGCTCCGGGAAGAACCAATTTGCCCGTGTCGGGTCGATAGAGGTCATATCCCTTGCCGATAGCCCATTCCATCAGCATCGCGCGGCCTCTGACGTCCGCATCGCTGCCCGGCAGGATGCTATCCGGATCGTTCTGTGCAAGGTAGGCGACTGCGTGATGAGTGATTCTGCGGCCCGCCAGCGTGCCCGGACGCATCTCAACGGCGCGCACCCATCGCGGCTCGGTCAACGGGATATCCGTCGACGGCCTCCACCAGACGTCCTGATGATGAGCCGCCATTGTGTAGGGTTCGGACTTGATGACGAGATCGGGCTGGCCGAGATCCTTCGCGGCTTTCCATTCGTTTTCGGCTCCCCACTGCTTCGCGGGAGGCATGTCCTTCGGGTTGCCGAGCGGCGCGCCGGAATCCGCCCAGCGGACGATGGCGGCGATTTGTTCGTCGGTCAGCGACATGTCGTTCTTGAAATGCTGAACTCCGACGGTCTTGTCGATGTGCCACGGAGGCATCTGGCGCGAGATGACACGCTGGCGGATGGATTTCGCCCAGGGGCGCGTCTCCTCATAGGTCACCAGAGACATTGGCGCCATGGATCCGGCCCGATGGCATTCCTGGCATTTCTCCTGGAAAATCGGGGCAATGTCTTTGGCGAACGTTACCGGCTTTGTATCGAACTGGTCCGCGGCGATTGAAGAACCCGGCAGCGTCAGGAGAGCACCGAAAGCAAGTGCGCTCAGTCGAAAGTTCCGGTTCAGGCGGGATCTGGCATCCTTCATGACACACTCCTCGTTCGGCTCACAGTTTATCCGGCTGGGGAGACTGTGTCAAAGGCTTACTAGCGCGGCGTCATCGGATTGGCCGCCACCGTCCAGCCCGTTTTCTCGTTCCTGTTCTGCTCTTTCAGCCAGGCGAGCAGGGGCTGAAAGTATTCGATCATTGCCGATGCGTCGATCCGATCTTCGCCGGTCATTCGCTTCATCGCCTCCGGCCAGGGTTTCGATTGCCCCAGCGCCAGCATCGATTCGAGCCTGTCTCCTGCGGCTTTCGAGCCGAACAGGGAGCAGCGATTCAGCGGTCCCGTATAACCCGCCGCGCGGCACATCGCGCGGTAGAACTGGAATTGATAAATGCGCGCGAGGAAGTAGCGCGTGTACGGGACGTTCGCGGGAATGTGGTATTTTGCGCCCGGATCGAAATCGGCCTCGGTGCGATCCACCGGCGGGGCGACTCCCTGGTATTGCTCGCGTAGTTGCCACCAGGCTTTGTTGTAATCGGCGGGTTTCACCTGGCCTGAAAACACTTCCCAGCGCCATTTGTCGATCATCAATCCGAATGGCAGGAACGCAACTTTATCGAGCGCCGTGCGCAGCAGCAAAGGCAGATCGGCCTCCGGCGGAGGGATCGTCTGGATCAGGCCGATCTTTTTCAGGTATTCCGGCGTGATGGAGAGCGCGATCGCGTCGCCGATGGCCTCATGAAAGCCATCGTTCGCGCCGTTTCGGAACAGAAAAGGCTGCTTGCGGTAGGCGAGAAAGTAGTAGATGTGGCCCAGTTCGTGGTGCACGGTGATGAAATCGTCCGTCGTGCCGTGCAGGCATACTTTCAACCGGACGTCCTGGTCGAAATCGACTTGCCAGGCGCTGGCGTGGCAAACGACTTCGCGATCGGCCGGGCGCGTCAGCATCGATCGCTGCCAGAAAGTGTCCGGCAGCGTTTGCAATCCGAGTGATTGGAAAAAGCCCTCGCCGTATTGCACAATCTGCTTTGCCGTGGTCTTGCGCTGCTGGAGAATTTCGCCAATGTCGTAAGCGGGCGGCGCGGCGGGCGGCGCGACCAGGTCATAGATATTGCCCCACTCCTGCGCCCACATGTTGCCCAGCAGGTGCGCCGGGATCATGCCGTCGCCGCGTTGCGCGACGGGGCCATATTTCTGAATCAGCTTCCGGCGAACGTAAGTGTGCAATTCCTTATATAGAGGTTCAACTTCCTTCCAGACCCGTTCCAACTCGGCGGAAAACTGCTCCGGAGTCATGTCGTAGCCCGCACGCCAGAGCGCGCCGGTATCGGCGAACCCCAGTTCCCGCGCACCCTGGTTCGAGAGTTCGACGAAACGCGCATAGCGGTCTCGCATCGGCGCTCCCACCTTGTGCCAGCCGGTCCACAAATCGGCAATTTCTTTCGGATCGCGGCTCTTTGCCAAACGCTCGTCGAGATCGTCGATACTGAGGCACGGTTCTTTATCGCCGCCGGGACAATACTTCCCCTTCCCGTAGCTGCCATCGAGCGATGCTGCTATTTGGGTCAATTCCTCGCGGAGTTTGGCGTCTTTCGGGGCGGGCATTGTGAGCGAAAGCTTCAGCAGCAGGAACTTGCGTTTCAGATCCGGCGGAAGATTCAGGGCCTCGAAACGCTTGCCTTCATTGATGAGTTCGGTGGTGCGGGCGATGACTCGCTCGTTCTCGCTGGCGGAGAGTAGTTCGCTGTCGTCGGTAATGTAGGTTTCCTGAATCCATCCCGCGCGCTGCTGAAGCGTACCGATCTTGAGGAGTTCCGCTTCGGCGCGGTCCATGAAGGCCTGCGCTTCGGCAACTGTCGGCGTAGCCGCAGCGGTCATCAACAAAGGAAAAGCAAGCACTGAGAGGAGAATCAAGAACACCGGCATTTGCCACGAGTTTAGCGCGCCCGGAAGCTGCCCTTGAGTTACGAAAAGTCTCGGCGAGGAACATCTGCTTTGGATCTTCGACCATGGAGACTGGAAGCCGCAACGATATCGTCTTCAGAGACGGTTCGAAGTGCATGAACTTCCTGGGCTTTCCCCGCCTGCCGCTGGTTTGCCCAAGGCCGAAATGTCGTTTTTCATTTCTCACGTGGCGCACGTCGCTTCGTACCACGAGGAGCTTAAGAACCGGAGGCAAAAGGCGACCGCCGGCGTTCCCGGCACTCTCTGAGCTGAACGAAAACGCCCGACACACGGGCTCTAAATGCCTTCGCCTTCGAGCAACTGTTCTTCGTGGCCTATGAGGACTCCGCGGCGTTCGAGCACCGCGACCACCTCATGCGTTGCGAGCCGCCGGGCATCGATCCCATTTACCGGGGGTGTACCGGTCACGATCACGATTAACCCCGCTGCCTTCGCCACGACCATGGCACCGTGATCCGCCTGGGAGACCACCGCAACCATTGCGCCACGATCGAACAGTTCCCGTTCGAGCAGTAATGCCGCTTCGGAATCGTCGACGGCAATCACCGCTGCCCGGTGTCCGAAACGCGACGTCCGCTCGGCGTCGGTCACCTGGCCGCGCGTTTCTTCCTTGCCTTCAACGTCGACGATCATGCCCGCGCCGAGCGTTTCATTCGAGAGCGGATCGATCACGATGAACGCACCGGTGATGCGGTTCTGCGTATAGGGATCGAAGAATAACGGGCGGTGCGTCTCAACCGAGATCTCGCCGATCTCATTCAGTTCGAGACGCTGTGCTTCCACATGTTCCAAAGTGTTCACGTCGAGGCGATGGTGAATACTCCGGATTACGGCGCGCACCTGATGCGAGGTGTGTTTAATAAAGTAGCTGCGCCCGGGCTCGAGCGGCTTCGCGTTCATCCACACAATGCTCGAACAGAAACGCCTGGCCACATGCGGCGCGGCAAACGCAGGGACAATCATGTCGCCGCGGCTGATATCGATCTCGTCCTCAAGACAAATCGTGACCGACTGTGGCGCGTACGCGGAAGCCAGATCGCCGTCGTAAGTCACGATGCGTTCAATGCGCGAATGACGCCGCGCCGGTAATGCAAGCACCAGGTCGCCCTTGCGGAATACGCCCGAAGCCAACTGCCCGGCGTAACCGCGGAAATCGAGATTCGGCCGCAGCACATACTGCACGGGAAAACGCGCGGGCAACGCTTCGCGCCCACTATCGGCGGGAACTTCTTCCAGATATTCCAGCAGTGCCGGGCCGTGGTACCAGGGGCTGCGCGCGCTTTTCTCAACCACGTTATCGCCGTCGCGCGCGCTGATGGGAATGAACAACGGCGCCGGCGCGCCGATGCGCTTCATGAACTCTGTGAACTCGATTCGAATCGCGTCATAGACGGCTTCGTCGAATCCGACGAGGTCCATCTTGTTGATCGCCACGACGAAATGTTTGATGCCGAGAAGGTTGGCAATGAAGGCATGTCTGCGGGATTGCTGCAAAACGCCATTGCGGGCGTCGATCAGGATGATGGCGAGATCGGATGTGGATGCCCCGGTCGCCATATTGCGCGTGTACTGCTCGTGGCCAGGGGTGTCCGCGATGATGAACTTGCGTTTCGGCGTGGAGAAATAGCGGTAGGCGACGTCGATCGTAATGCCCTGCTCGCGTTCGGCGCGCAGGCCGTCCGTCAACAGGGCGAGATCGATGTGCCCCCCGCTGCCGTTGGCCGACGCTTTCGCAACACTGGCCAATTGGTCTTCATAGACGCCTTTCGAATCGTAAAGCAGGCGGCCGATGAGAGTGCTTTTGCCGTCATCAACGCTGCCGGCGGTGGAGAAGCGCAACAAACTCAAGTTAGAAATACCCCTCGCGCTTTTTGATCTCCATCGAGCCTTCCTGATCGTGATCGATCACGCGATTCTCGCGCTCGGAGCGCCGCACCAGCTTCATTTCATCGATGATCTTCTCGATCGTGTCGGCTTCGGAATGGATCGCGCCGGTACAAGGGCTGCAGCCGAGCGAACGCATCCGGCACATCACCATCTGCGGCTTTTCACCGGGCATCAGCATGAAATCCTGCTCGGTCGGGATCAATGCGCCGCCGCGTACCACCATCGGGCGCAGCTTGGCGTAATACAGCGGCACGATGGGAATGTGCTCGCGTTCGATGTATTGCCAGACATCCAGTTCAGTCCAGTTCGAGAGCGGAAAAACACGGATGTGCTGACCTTTATCGACGCGCGAATTGTAGACGTTCCACAACTCGGGGCGCTGATTTTTGGGATCCCACTGGCCGAATTCGTCGCGAAAAGAATAAACGCGCTCTTTCGCCCGGGACTTCTCTTCATCCCGGCGGGCACCGCCGAATGCGGCGTCATATCCCCCAGCTGCCAGACCATCGAGCAGCGCACGGGTTTTCAGCAAACCACAGCACTTCTGCGTGCCGATGCGGATCGGGTTCGCTCCCTCGTCGATTGCTTGCTGGTTGGTGTGGACGATCAGTTTCGCGCCAATCGATTTGACGAACTCGTCCCGGAAAGTGATCATTTCACGGAATTTATACGTCGTATCGATATGCAGCAACGGGAAAGGAATCTTGCCTGGGAAAAAGGCTTTCTGCGCCAGTCGAACCATGCAGGAGGAGTCCTTCCCGATCGAATAGAGCATGACCGGATTGGCAAACTCCGCAGCGACTTCACGAATGATTTGGATGCTCTCAGCTTCGAGCAGGTCGAGGTGATCCACGGGGATTTAACACTTATAGGATACAGGACCAACCCTATCGGGATTCAGGAGAAACGATAGCCTGCATAAAATGCGTTGAGCCCAAGGGCGAAAAGAGTGGGAAAAACCCGGTCGAAGAGCTGCCACGCTATTACGAGTCCGAGGAATGAGAATGCGCCCATTTTCACACGGAACTGCTGCAGGCGCAGCGCTCCGGCGTCCGTGGCGAAGAGACCGAGAACGCCGTAGCCATCGAGTGGCGGAAACGGGATCAGGTTGAAAAAGCCGAGCAGGATATTCAGCGAAAAGAAGATGCTGAGGACGGTTGCGATCCCGTCGCCGATACCGCCTTCGGCAGCGGGGCCGACGATCCGGGAGAACGACGGCTCGATGGGAACAAACGAACCCATTGCGAGGCCGATTCGCATGAGAATTCCAGCCAGAATTGCCAGACCGAAGTTCGCGGCCGGACCCGCCAGCGACATTCTCGCCGCGTGTTTGGGATGTTTTTGCGCCCATTCCGGGTTATAGGGTGCGCTGGCCCAGCCGATCAGTCCCGTTCCGGTTGCAATTCCGAGCAACGGCATCACGACCATGCCAAACGGCTCGCGTTTGATGTGCGGCAGGGGGTTCAGCGATACCTGCCCGCCTTCCAGCGCCGTGGTGTCGCCGCCCCACTTCGCCACCAGCGAGTGGGAGGCTTCGTGACAGGTGGTGGAAAGCAGGAAAACGACATACTCGAGGAATCCGAGGGCCAGCAGGTCGGGATTCATGTGGAAACGCCCCAGTATAGCGGACGGTCCGGATGTCAATGCGTTAAGCTCTTCGCTGGAGGGAACACATGCGCATGAAGACACTGATTCCGGCGTTGGTTTCGATCGTCATTCTTTGGGGATGCAACAAGGGCGCCGCCCCGGCCGCGAACCCGCAGGCCGCGGTCACGTTGAAGGATGGTTCCACTTTCAGCGGCGCCGTCACAAAGAGTTCGACAACCGAGATCTCGGTTCAGGCTCCGACGGGCGAGTCGCGCACTTATCCGATGAGCCAGGTGGCGTCGGTGCAATACGCGTCGGCCGACCAGACCGCCGCAGCTGCACCTGCACCAGCGGCACCTGCGCCGGCGCCGCCTGTTTCGGGGCCACCGCCCGTCGCCACGGATGCTGCCCCGCCTCCGCCGCCGCAACCGGTTGAGGCGGTCCGCACGATTCCCGCAGGCACACGTCTCGAGGTTCGCAATAACGAACCCATCGATTCCGAAACCGTGCAACCCGGCCAGATTTTCCCGGGGTGGTGAGCCGTGACGTAATGGATACCGATGGCCGCGTTGTAATTGCGCGCGGATCGGGCGCCACGCTCGTCGTGCGATCCGCATCGGGCCAGGGCAAACTGCAGGGGCAATCGAATCTGGTGGTTGACGTCGCCGCGGTACTGGTGAACGGTAGAAAATACCGTCTCGAAACGAACGACTTCGTTGAGAAGGGCCGCGAGGGGGTCGGGATGAATAAGCGAACCGGCGAGTTTGCCGGGGGCGGAGCGGCCTTCGGCGGAATCATCGGCGCGCTGGCAGGCGGCGGCAAGGGAGCGGCTATCGGAGCGCTGGCGGGAGCCGGAGCGGGAACGGCAACGCAAGGTCTGACGCGCGGGAAAGCCGTGCGGATTCCCTCTGAAACGTTGCTTAGTTTCCGACTCGAAGCGCCGGTGAGGATTCGCGAGATCCAGTAAGTGGTGTTAGTGGCCTTCGCTCACGTAGTTCCGGTTCCATTCCGGAATATTCACCGTCACATCGCCCTTCACTACAGCCTGGCATCCGAGCCGTGAACGAAGCTGATAATCGGCCGCTTGTTCCACGCGGTCCATTTCATCGTCTTCCATCTCGGAAAGGTTGGCGTCGCCTTCCTTGACCACCACGTGGCAGGTCGTGCATGCGCAGCTTCCGCCGCAGGCGTGTTCGAGGTGGAAGCCGAAGTTCATCGCCACATCAAGGAGCGATCCCGGCTTGCCGTGGCCTTTGTAAGGTAATTTGCCCGTTTCGAACTCGAAGGTCTCGCTGGCTGGAAGGAAAGTAACTTTCGGCACTTTCACGATTATAACGGACCCTCTTCGAAGCCCCGTATTTACAGATATTTCATGAACATGTGAGAAGTTTTCGGCGTATCCCCACTGAAGCGAGTGGGAGAGGCCGATTCGACTTGCAGCGCTTTGCCTGATTGCCTCCGTTGCACTGGCTCAGGAACCGAAAGATCCCGCGTACGAGCCGCTCGCAAAGGCGTTCGATTCACTGCGGGTGCACGATTACGATGCCGCGATTTCCTTCTTTGAGAAAGCCGCGGTGCTTTCGCCGGATCGCGCGGACATCCGCAAAAACCTCGCCTACACCTTACTGAAAACCGGCGATAGCGAAGCCGCCCGGGAGCAGTTCAGTGAAGCCATGCAGCTTGAGGACGCGGAAACTCCCGATCTTCATCTTGCGCTCGAATACGCTTTCCTCTGCTATGAAGCGCGTGACAACGCGTCCGCCCGCAAAGCTGAAGCTCGCCGCATCTTCGCGCGCATTCGCGATTCGGACGATCCCGTCTCCGCCGCCACCGCGTCAGAGGCGTTTCAAAACATCGACGCTCCGCTCGCCGCCGGTATCGCACGGTGGCAAGAGGTGCTGGCGTCATCGCCTCCCACATTCAGTGCTCATTACGAACTCGCCCAACTCGCCGAGCAACGCGACGAACTCGACCTCGCGGCAGAGAATTACAGAGCGGCGTTCCAGCTTTTGCCCGCGCGGAAGTCGCTGCTCCTCGACCTGGCGCGCGTCGAAAAAGCTCGCGGCAATCCGGAAGCAATGATGGCAGCTCTTCTTGCCGCCTCCCGCGGCGGGGAAACGCGAGCAGCCGAGCTTGCGCGAGAGCAGCTTCCGGACCGTTATCCCTATGTATACGAATTCCGCAAAGCCCTCGAACTGGATGCGAAAAACGAAGGCCTGCACCGCGAACTTGCTTATCTGCTCCTTCAGATGTCGGAGAAGGATCCGGCACTCGATGAAGAAGCGGTAGCTGAGTTCAAAGCTATCGTGGACGCGTCTCCGGACGATTACGTGGCGGCGGCGCAACTCGGATTGCTTTATCTGGCCAGTAACCAGAATGCCCGTGCCATGCCGATTGTCCGCGGCGTGCTCGATCACGCCACTCCGGCCACGGCCAACCGCGTCCGCACGGCGCTCAGGATGCCGCTCGTGCTGGAAGAAAGAGAGGCTGTCGAGTTACCGCTCGATCCACGGCTGCTCGGCGAGCGCAGCTACGAGGCCGGTTTCCTCAAGGACGCAAAACGCTATTTCCTTCTCGCCCGCGATCAGAATCCTTTCGATGCGGCGGTCGCGCTGAAGCTCGGCTGGACCACCAACATGCTGCAGGACGATACGTCCGCGCTCCACTGGTTCGATATTGCGCGCCATAGCGCCGATCCGTCGATCTCGACCGAAGCCGGCAAGGCGTACCAGAATCTGCGCCCCGACGCCGAACTCTTCCGCATTACCTTCTGGGCTTATCCGCTCTATTCCTCCCGCTGGAACGATCTTTTCGGTTACGGCCAGCTCAAGACTGAAATGAAGGTCCGGAAGATGCCGTTCCGTCCCTACGTTTCGATCCGGTTCGTTGGCGACGAGCGGCGATCCACCGGCGGCGTCTCGCCGCAGAATCTTTCGGAGAGCGCGTTCATCCTCGGAGTGGGCGTCGCCACGCGGTCGTGGCACGGCGGGATGGGGTGGTTTGAAGCGGGAACCTCCATCGGCTACCTGACCGGAGTTCCTTCGCGCGATTTTCGCGGCGGCGTTTCCTATTCGAAAACGATCGGCGCTTCCATGGCCTCCGTATATGACGGATGGTTTGTCGAAACGACCGCGGACAGCGTGTTCGTCAGCCGTTTCGATGACGATCTGCTCAATTACACGCAGAATCGAATCGGTTTCACTTCAACGGTGGGCGCTTTCAAGCTCCAGCCTTTCTGGGGTAACAACGTCACTTTCGATGTGAAGCGGGAATACTGGGCGAATTTCGCCGAAACGGGCCCCGGGGTTCGCTTCCGTCCGCCGCGCGTGCCCCCTTCGGTGTGGATGACGGTGGGGGTGGTTCGCGGAGTGTATCTGATAAACGCAGAAAATCCGCGGCGGCCGAACTACACTGATTTTCGCGCAGGGGTCTGGTATGCATTTACGAAATAGAGCAATGGCGTTTGCGTTCGCTGTCGCAATGACGCCTTTTTGCGCCGGCGGAACCTTTGCGGTGCTTGGATCGCAGGCAGGGTCGTGGCCGTCTATCCTCTCCTCGGCAGGGCATTTCCCGGCGCCCGCATCTTCCGCTGAGATTTTCGTCGCCCCGCAAGGCGCCCCCGCGTCCGCCGATTGGAAAAGCAAGGTGGAAAAAGGCGTGGCTTTGATTCTGGAAGGGCCTTCGCCCTTGGCGGCGAGCTTCGGGTATCGCGCCCAGCCGGAAACGATTTCCGTCGTTCACCCGGTCGATATCCACAACCCCGCGCTGCCTATTATTTGGGAGAAGGCAATCGAACTTCCCCGGTACGAGGTGCCGGCCAGCGCGCGCGTCTTCGCCAGGGATCGCTGGACGTCCGCGCCCTTGATTGCCGGGGAGCAGGTAGGGTCGGGCGCGGTGTTGTGGGTGGCGGCGCCTCCCGGAGCGAACGGCTATGAGCGCTTTCCTTACTTGATGCAGGCGCTGGCGGACCTCGGATTCGAACCCGCGGCGCGCAGTTCTCACCTGTGGGCGTTCTTCGATTACTCGTATCGAACACGGGCCGATCCCGACTACCTAGCCGCGCGATGGCGGAAGGCCGGCATCAGCGCCCTCCATGTTGCCTCGTGGCATTTCTACGACGCCGATCCGGGCCGGGACGAGTATCTGAAGCGTCTGATCGAGGCCTGCCATCGCCACGGCGTTCTGGTCTACGCCTGGGTCGAGTTACCACACGTGAGCGAGAAATTCTGGAACGATCATCCGCAATGGCGGGAAAAGACGGCCGTGCTCCAGGATGCCCAACTCGACTGGCGGAAGCTCATGAACCTGCAGAACAGCGACTGCACGGCAGCAATTCGGGCCGGTCTGAAACAAATGATGGAGCGCTTCGACTGGGACGGCGTGAATCTGGCGGAGCTCTATTTCGAATCCCTGGAAGGCGCGGGCAATCCGGCCCGTTTTACTCCCATGAACGACGATGTGCGCGCGGAATTTCACGCTCAATCCGGATGGGACCCGATCGAACTCTGGAACCACCGCACCGACGCTCCCTCGCTACGCCGGTTTCTGGATTTTCGTGCCGGCCTCGCCCAGGGAATGCAGGAAGACTGGCTCGCCACGGTGGAATCCTTCCGGCAATTTCGCCCCGGCCTGGACGTCGTCCTCACACATGTCGACGACCGCTTCGATACCGGCATGAAAGATTCGATCGGCGCCGATGCAGCCCGCGTGCTTCCGCTGCTGGACAAGCACTCGTTTTCATTTCTGATCGAGGATCCGGCCACCGTCTGGAACCTGGGTCCGCAGCGGTATCCCGAGATCGCCAAACGCTACCGGCCCCTGACAACGCACGCGGAAAATCTGGCGATCGACATCAACATCGTTGACCGCTATCAGGATGTGTACCCCACAAAACAACAGACCGGCACGGAACTTTTCGAGCTGGTGCATCTGGCTTCGATGGCGTTCCCGCGCGTGGCGCTTTACTTTGAGAACAGCATTCTGAAGCCCGACCTCGGCCTGCTGGCCGCATCTTCGGCTGTGGTGACTCATTACTCGCATGACTTAAAAGACCGGCGCAGGGTCGCGATTGAATCTCCGCAGGATGTGGAGTTCAACTGGCCTGCGAGTGAAGGCGCGCTGGTCGATGGTAAGCCGTGGCCGCTGCAGTCGGCTGCCGTACTCTATCTCCCCGCGGGATCGCATACCGTAGAGCCCGCCCCAAAGCGCGACGGGATCTCTGTTATCGACCTCAACGCGAAGTTGCGTTCGGCCGCCGAATCCGGCAAACAGATCATGTTCGAGTACTCGAGCGACAGCCGCGCTATCGTGCGCTTCAATCGGAAGCCGGTGCGGATGGAGGTGGATGGAGAACTTTTTCCTGCCGGATTTCCACCGGCAGCCTGCGCGGAGCCAGGCGAATGCGCGGTTCTGCTTCCACGCGGGACGCACCGAGTCACCGCGAATTAGACGTGTCGTATCAGGCTGGTCCCATATCAGCTAATGCAGCTGAGCCACGGCATCGGCGCACTTTGACAACGTGTTCGTCAGAGAAGACAGGTTCGTCTCTTCATTGAACGTCAGGGAGACCTGTCCGTTTCGCCAGACGAACGGGCAAACGGCAGGGCTTAGTGTGGAGCGGACTGTGCGGATCGCTTCTGCCGGATTGCCGCCGGCAGCTGATGCGAGCGTATCGTTGAGGCGGTCCATCCCCTCCACAAACCTGACTTCGGGACTGTCGAGGGCAGTCTGCGATTCCGGCAGTAATACTGCGGTGCGTGGCGGTGAACTCGGTGTGAGTGAGGGAACAGACAAGGCCGGGATCGCGGACATCAATCGATAAATGACGGCCACGCCGATAAAAACCGCCGCTGCCAACCCGGCCACGATTCGAATCGTACGTTCCCGAGCGAGAGATTTCCGGATGGCCGCTGCGGCGTCGTGAATATTGGCCAGATCCCGGTTGACCGCCGCGAGCCTGGCATCCGTCTCAATGGCGGCGGCTTGGCGTTCGTCCCGCTCGCGTGTCAGGTCGAGCCGTGCACGGTCGGCCTCCACGGCGAGCTTTGCTTTTTCGAGAGACTCCTGCGCGATATACTCAGCCGCGATTCGCGTTGCCGTTTCAAGCGTGGCAGCGTCCCGCGAGGCAATGTCCTCCGGTTGGGATTTATCGTCCGTGAGGAGTCGCTCCGGCCTGACTCCGCGCCGCAAGTGCTCAATCTCAGCTATTTTCGAGCGGTTTGGTTTCGGCGACGCCGCGGGAAGGTTAGCTTCCGGCTGCAGATCCCTGGTTTTTCTCCTATCGGGCATGTCGCTGCCTCTCAGTGCAGCTTCTTTACGGCCTCCGAGCATTGAGTAATTGTTGACGACAGGGAATTCGCTTGCGGCGAACCACCGAAAATCAGTGACGGGCGGCCATCGTTCCACTGCAACCTGCAAGCATGGTTGCTTCGGGACGCTTCCCGGAGAATATCTTCGGGGTCACGGCCAGGAAATGAAGAGAGTGCGGAATCCAGCTGGGTCATTGCGGAGTTCAATGCCGCTGCCGGCTCAGGCGAGAGCCCGACCGGTAGATCGGCAAGATCGCCGGCGAAAGGCGGAGATTTCGCGGGACGTTCCGGGGTCGCCCGCACTGCAGCCGATGGCGCGTCCGAAACCTTCGCCTGAGCGGATGGCTGGCTCTGAGCATTGCTTTGAGCGAGGGAGGCTCGCCACAAGACAATGCTCGATCCGACTATGGCAACCGCGGTGGTCACAATAATCATCGCGCGCCGGACCCTGCTGTTCTCGGCTTCAGGCCGGGGGGCACTTACGCTGGCCGATGCCAGTTCTTTCTGAACATCGGATACCTTCGCAGCCGCCCGTATCGCCTCGGCCCTCTTTTCCTGCTTCAGTCTCTCCAACTGGTGCTGTTGCGACTTCAGCTTCTGGATCTCGACCTCCGCCGTCTTTTCCGCAATGGCCGACCGGGCTTGTTTCGAGAAGCCATGGTACTTCTTCCCAGTCTTTTCAACCTCGGTTTGGGCGGTAGAGAGTTGGTTTTGCAGATCGGCGGCGGTGTGCATCGCGCGGAGAGTTGCTTGCTGTTGTTCCCGCAGCATCTCCCGCAGCTTTTGCATCTCCACGCGATCCACCGGCTCACCACGATCCGACGGATCGCGTGGAGATGCAGAGGCTCCGGGAGGTACTGAGTTTTCGGCGCTCGGAATCAGGTCGCTGTCAACCTCAGGCTGGGTATATCGACCAGCGGCGGCAACCGAATTAGTGTCCCTCGGAGCGCCGCGTGGTACGGGAGTTTCCACGGCTTTGCCACCTTCGCCATCCGCCTTAAGATCGCGCTTCCGATCGGGCTCGAAATCGGGCACTTACGGACGCCTCATTGACCGCACGCCTCCTTATCGGCGGAAACGGATTATTCCAGTAGTCAATGCGGAGGCGAATTTTACTTTTCGGGCTCGTCGTACCGGCCCACGCGGCGGGCCCAGATATTCCGGAAGCGCACCGGGTGGCGATGATCCTGCAGGACGATCGGGCCTTCCGACGGACCATCCACATATCGCGGGATCCGGCGATAGACGGTCGGGCCCATCGCTTCTTTGTGGTTATGCAGCAGCACGCCATTCAGAAAGACGGTCATGTACGCGGATCTTGTGCGCTTGCCGCCGTCAAACGCCGGTGCTTCAAAAACGATATCGTAAGTCTGCCACTCTCCCGGCTTCCGCGCCGCGTTAACCAGTGGAGGCCACTGCCCATAAATCGCGCCCGCCTGTCCATCCGCGTAAGTCGGGCTCATATAGGAATCCAACACCTGAATCTCAAAAAGGCCCATCAGGAAGATGCCGCTGTTGCCCCGATTCTGGCTGGCGCCGGTGACGCCGGGCGGCTCCATCCATTCCACATGCAGCTGCACATCGCCGAACTTCTCCTTCGTCGCGATATCGCCGCTCCCCGGCACAACTTCGAAATACCCGTGCTGCGTTTTCCAGGGCGCCGGATTGGAACTGACCGTGTAAGTCGCGGGTCCCAGACGCGCCGCTGTCCACTTCGACAGCCCCGTACCATCGAATAAAACAATCGCGTCCGACGGCGGCTGAGCGGCCAACGCGCCGGGC
>JBEKTF010000026.1:0-39235 GCA_049516355.1 Bryobacteraceae bacterium
ATCCAGATCGCATGTCCGGAAGTTCTTGCTCACAGACCCAGGATAGAAAAGCCCCTGTCTGAGATCAAGTAATCTTTCCGCTCGACCCGGAATCGTTCAATCTATTCCCGACACGCTCCTAGAGAATGCTCCCAGGGCTATCGCCTACTGCATGGCCGCGCGTCTGGTTCGATTCGATAGATGGCCCGGCGGGGGCTAGCTATCGCTAGCCGACGGTGGCTTCATGCTTTTGAGAGCATCGGAAACTCAAACCAGCCATCCGCCCGCTTTCCTTTCTCAAACCAAGTACATTTGGCTTCATCGCGTGTGCCGCCCCTCATTGACGGGCCGATGTAGTTGATAGTCATCTTGGAACCGCCGCTCTTTAGCTGAACAACGTCCCCAACCTTAAACTCGTGATCCGTGCGTTTTTGTCTCCCTTCACTCTTTGATGGTACTCACGAGGGCCGAGGGCGGCGCAACATATTTCTTCAGGGCTTCAGTTCCCACCCGCGGTGAAACACGAAACGGCCTATGCGATAGGCGGGAAGCTGGAGGGGACACCCTCCACAGACTCAACCACAATAGTGTCAGAATCGTCCAAAACGCTCCGACACCGCTCAGTGATCACGCCAACGAACGGGTAAGAGTTGATATTTTCGACAGCGAATACGGGGCCGCCGCTCATGCCTCCCACATTGGCGTTCAGCTCCTTCAGTGGTAGTGGCCGTTCGTCAAAACTGAGGAGTTGCGAGTGTTCAAATCTACACTTGAAGGTACCATCACCGGTCGACCTCGTCACCTGACACAGTGCCGAAAACGCACCGACTCTAACTGTCCCGTTGTCAACTTCTCTTAGCTCATTTGGATACCCAGCCAACAGCACTGTCTGGCCCACTTGAGGAGCGGCGGGGGCCAGCCCAGTCGATGCCGAGAGAATGTGGGTTCGGCCTGCACACGCCTCAATTGCCTGTTGTTCCGATATCTCCAGAAACACCATGTCCTTGCCCTTCGGATTATATTTCCGGCCCCCTCTCCAAGCTACTCGGGGAACGAAGGGCGGAAGCTTGCCCACCTGCCAGTTCAGCAGCTCACCATTATCACGGCGCTCCTCATACCCCGCCAGGACATGCTCTGCGGTGACGATAAACACGCGAGATTGAAGTCTCAGCACACAACCCGTCCCGCCGTCGATCTTACCGAGGCTCCGTGAAAAAGTCCACGTGCCTATCTGACCCCCACCGAGCGGAATGGCAAACGTGCGGAGCGGAGGAGCGAAACCAATGGGGATCGCGTGGTCTAAGGCGAACTTTGTCTTCTGGCAGGAGTCATCGCGATACCGCTTTTGCTGTTCTGTCGAAAGCTTATTGAAATCCCCAAGGCCACCTTTATTCATGCGCTTGGCCTCCCTTCTTTCTTAAGTGTAAGAGTACAGCCGGGGGACGGCGCAATAGATTGACGAATATCTTTTTGTGCCCCGCGCGGCCTGCAACGTGGCGCAAGGAACCCCTTTAAGTTACACGGCAAGTCTCTTCGACTCGAAAAATCCATGGCGGTCGGCTCACTGGGCGTCCTCCGGAATGGGCGCTACCCCGGGTGGCCGGGGTTTTCTCCGCTGCTGGCATCGCCTCTTTCGCCGGAGGCATCGTCTGGTGCTCTTTTTTCCCCTCACCGGGGAGAACCGTGTCGCCACATCGCATGATGATGCCCGCCCCATTTTGACCGCGACATTTAAGACACGTAAACTCGTCGATTGGAGGTTTCGCGAGCGGGTCAGAACATACCTAGGGCGAGACAGACGGCCTCACACCGCGACGGCCGACGGCAACTGAGTCAGGCGCGCACGAAGTCCCAGTGCGAGGCCATCTCGACGAAAGCCACTTTGCAGTGAGGCCAGTCGTGAAGAGTCGCAGGATCGAAATCAGCCCCGTTCGGCCATATGAGCGTATGATCCTCAGAATCGATTGCGATCCGATTGAACAAGGACTGATCGCGAAGCGGGCCGTACAATTCTCCCCGTAGAACAGGCTCAAAATCGATTACTTGTTCCGTGGCGTCGTCAAAGACGACGCGCAGGGTGTACGGAGCGACAATCTCGAAACTCAGGACGCGGCATATCGGGTGTGTCATAGGCAGCCTCCCTTATTTTAGCGGCTCAATCGGAGCAGCCGCGCGCCCGGAATGGAGCAGATTCCAGTCCGCCAGCAGCTCATCCTGGTGCAGTTCCGCCCAGGCTTCGACCAGACGCCTTTGTTTTTGTGGAAGGGTTCCGGCTATCAGCTCCACCGGATTAAACCGAAAACACGGCAGCTTCGCCTTGAAAATACGCGTGGAAATGAGTTACATGGTGCTGTGCGCCAGCTTCGGAAAACATTCGGATAACGATACCAAAAAAGCGGCTTAATTCAGGCACAGAATTTCATCGTATCCCCCGATTGCGAATTTCCTGCGTGAGCACCCGGTATTTCCTGCCAGTCTGTGGCGGCGCGATGCTGTATCCAACGCTAAAGCGGCTGAGCTCGATTATTCTATTCGTTGCTCAAAGCGCGCTCGATGGCTTTGTCAGGCGGCCCGCCGCAAAATCGGACTGGATGCGGGTAGCCGGGGGGGCAGGTGCTGGTCAAGCCGGACGGGGCGCCCGGCGCGAACTGCGGGTCCGCTCCACCATACGTTGCCAAGCTGTGAATTTATTTCAGAGCGTCTTCAATGAGACGCTTCTGTTCTTCGGCATGGCGTTTTGCCGAGCCGACGGCCGGGCTGGCATTCTTCATGCGGCCGGCGTAATGGATCACGCGATTAAGACCCTTGAAATAGCCGAACATGAAACGCCATGCGCCCATGTTGCGCGGCTCTTCCTGGCACCAGATGAGATCCACATTGGGACTATAGCGGGACAGCACGTTGACAACAGTTTCCTCCGGGAACGGATAGAGTTGCTCCATACGGACCAGCGCCACATCCTCAACCTTTTTAGCCTCCCGCGCGGCGATGAGATCGTAGTAAACCTTGCCGGTACAGAAGACTACCTTGCGCACGCGCGATGGGTCGAGATTGTCGCCGATCACTTCCCGGAACGATCCATTGGTCAGCTCGCTGAAGCTGGATACCGCAACAGGAGATCGCAGGAGGCTCTTCGGCGTGAAGAGCACGAGCGGTTTGCGCTCCGTGGCCATCTGACGGCGCAGAATATGGAAGTACTGGGCGGGCGTGGAGCAGTTCGCGACGCGGATATTTTCCTCGGCGCAGAGAAGCAGAAAGCGCTCCATGCGCCCGCTCGAATGCTCCGGCCCCTGGCCTTCATAACCGTGTGGCAGGAGCATGACCAGTCCGCTCACCTGGCTCCACTTCTGCTCGGCCGTGGTAATGAATTGATCGATAACGATCTGAGCGCCGTTCGAGAAATCGCCGAACTGCGCTTCCCAGAGCGTCAGGGTTTGCGGATCGGAAACGCTGTATCCGTATTCGAATCCGAGCACGCCGAATTCGCTGAGCGAACTGTCGTAGACGTTGAACGGCGCCTGGTTTTCCGCCATGTACTGCAGCGGAATATAACGATGGCCGTCTTCGAAATCGTAGAAAACGAGATGGCGCTGGCTGAAGGTCCCACGACCGGAATCCTGCCCGCTTAAACGAACCGGGACGTTGTCGAGCACGAGACTGCCGAACGCGATGGCTTCAGCGAAAGCCCAGTCGACCTGCCCGTCTTTGGTGAGAGTCTCGCGGCGCTTCTTCACGAATCCCTCGAGCTTGGGATGAATGTGGAATGACGACGGCAGGAACGTGATGCCGTCGACCACACGCTCCAGTAAATCCCGCGGAATCGCAGTGGAAGAATATGCGGGCGCCGGTGCGATCGGGGGCTGAAGAACCCAGGGGCCGGCGGCTTTGTTGGCGTCGAAGGCAGCGTTCAAGCGGTCTGAAATCTTTTTCCGGGCTGCTTCCACTTCGGCGATACTCAAAACGTTTGTGGCGGCCAGATGTTGCCCGTAGAGCACGGCGACGGAAGGATGTTCCTTGATGGTCCGGTACATTACCGGCTGGGTGTAAGCCGGATCGTCACCTTCGTTATGCCCGTGACGCCGGTAGCAGATCATATCGATGACGACGTCGCGCTTGAATTGCTGACGGTAATCGAACGCGAGGCGCAGGACGTGCAGCGCAGCCTCGGGATCGTCGCCATTCACGTGAAAAATAGGCGCCTGCACCATGCGGGCGATATCGGTCGCGTAGGCGGTGGAGCGAGAATACTCCGGCAGAGTGGTGAAACCGATCTGGTTGTTGATGACGAAGTGAATCGTTCCGCCGGTCGAATAGCCTTCGAGTTGAGAAAGATTCAGTGTCTCCGCAACAACGCCCTGGCCGGCGAAAGCGGCATCGCCATGGACGAGCAGGGGCAGCACGCGGAGCCTGTGACGATCGTTGAGGCGTTCCTGTTTGGCGCGGACCATGCCTTCGACGACCGGGTTGACGGCTTCGAGATGGCTGGGGTTGGCGGCAAGCGAGGCCACGATTTCATTGCCGGAGGGAGAGCGATGCAGGCCGCTCGCCCCGAGGTGATATTTCACATCGCCCGAACCCTGCGCGGAAGCAGGATCGATGTTGCCTTCAAACTCGGAGAAAATCTGGCCGAGCGGCTTGCCGATAATATTGGCGAGCACGTTGAGACGCCCGCGGTGGGCCATCCCGATCACTATTTCCTGTGCATCCTGGTCGGCCGCCAGATTGGCGATATCGGCAAGAATGGCGATAGTGGTTTCCGCTCCTTCGAGAGAAAATCGTTTCTGGCCGATATAACGGCGATCGAGGAAGTGTTCGAACTCTTCGGCTTCGAGAAGATCGTTGAGGATGCGTAGTTTCTCTTCCTTCGAGAGATTGAAAGCATGCTCGGGCGCTTCCATTCTTTCCTGCAGCCAGATCTTTTCCTCGGGCCGCTGGATGTACATGTACTCGCAGCCGATTTTGCCGCAGTAGGTGGCGCGCAGCACGTCGACCATTTCGCGGAGCGTGGCCTGTTTGCGGCCACCAAAAGCATGGATGAGGGAATCGGTATAGAAATGACGGTCCAGATCCCAAATAGTCAGGCCATAGGTGAGGGCATCCAACTCGGGGTTATAAGCCGGTTCTTCTCCGAGGGGATCGAGATCGGCCATGAGATGGCCGCGCACGCGGAAGGCGTGGACCAGATGAATGACCGCGGCTTCTTTGACGATTTCGAGCGAGGGGTCGGGCACGGGCGCGAGGGCGGCGGGAACCTTGTCCGCTGCCCATTTCACCGGCGCGTAAGGGATGTGCAGGGCTTCGAAAATTTCCTCGTAGAAGTTCTCTTCGCCATCGAGCAGAGACTGCATCGTGCCGAGGAACATGCCGGATTCCGCGCCCTGGATGATGCGGTGATCGTAAGTGCAGGTCACCGACATCACCTTACTGATACCGAGCGAAGCGATGACTTCCGGCGAAACGCCCCGGTATTCGGCGGGATAATCCATCGCGCCAACCGCGATGATGGCGCCCTGTCCGGAGACGAGCCGCGGCATGGATGCCATGGTTCCAACGGTACCCGGGTTAGTTAATGAAATGCTGGTGCCCTGGAAATCAACGGGACTGAGTTTACCTGTGCGAGCCCGCGCGACGAGATCGTCAAACGCGGCCATGTATTGAGAAAATGACATGGCGCCGGCATTCTTGATGTTCGGGACGAGGAGACTGCGCGCGCCGTTTTTGCCCGCGACATCCACCGCCAGTCCGAAGTTGATTTCCTTCTTGACTACGCGGAATAATTCGCCCGCGGCGTTCGATGCGAAGGCGTGATTCAGGGCAGGATTCGCCTGGACCGACTTCACGATCGCCCACCCGATGAGATGCGTGTAGGAAACCTTGCTCTTGCCGAGCAGCGCCCGATGATGATTGATCAGGCGGCGGTTTTCATCGATAACCTTGACGGGAATAATGCGCTGCGAGGTGGCCAGCGGAATGGTCGCGCTGATGGCCATGTTCTCGGCGATGCGGGCCGGCGCGCCGCGCAAGGGCATAAGTTCTTCCGAACTGGAAAGGACGGGTTCGGCGACAGCCGCCTGGGTATGGCTTGCGCCGTTTCCATTACCAGGTTTGCCATTGCCTTTTGTGAGGGCAACGACGCCGGGAACATCGTGATCGAAAATGTTTTTCCAATCGGCATCGACGGATGCCCGATCGTGATGATATTGCTGCAGTAGCTCTTCTTCGAGCCACGCATTTACGCCCGACTGCGGGCCTGGGTTTGCCATACGGAGGGAGACTTTACTCTCTATTTATTGTACTGGACGATCTGTGTTCGGAGACGCGACTTGAGGTCGCGTTTCCCGTTACATCACCAGTTCGAGGTCGATTTTTTTCTTCTCGGCGTCGAGCTTCGCGATCTTGAAACTCCGAATCTGTCCGGCTTTCAATCCCTCTTGCTTGGGAGCGGTATCGGCGGTGGGCCCGGCGTCGCTGCCCTTCCACCGCGTTGCAAGCATCGACGACAGCGCCGATAGATCGACGGGACCCGACTTCTGTTCCTGCTTCTGCTCTTTCTCGGTCAGAGCGCAAACTCCCTGCACGCCTTCGCCGAGTTCAATCGTGGCGCGGCCGCGATTCACTTCCGATACGCGCCCGGACACCTCATCGCCGCACTTATGCTCGGCGATATACTCGTCGAGCGACGTCGGCACAAGCTGCTTCAAACCCAGCCTGAGACGGCGCTTTTCGCGGTCGTTTTCCAGCACGATAGCGCGCACAACCTGACCCACTTTCAGCTCGTCCTGGGGATGATTGATGCGCTTCTCGTTCACGATGTCGCCGACGTGGATCATGCCTTCCACATTCTCGGTCACCTGCACGAAAGCGCCGAATTGCTTGAGCTGCGTCACTGGCCCTTCGACAATTGCGCCCACCGGGTACTTCTTCTCCACCTCGTCCCAGGGATCGCCCATGGCCTGTTTCAGCCCAAGAGAAATACGCTTGTCGGATGGGCTCACCGAGAGCACAACCACATCCACGGCATCGCCGGGCTTCAGGAGATCGGAAGGCTTGCGCACCTTCTTCGACCACGACATTTCCGATAAATGGATCAATCCATCGAGGCCCGGCTCGAGTTCAATAAATGCGCCGAAATCCGTGACGCGGGCGACCGTGCCCTTGACGCGATCGCCGGTGTGATAACGTTCGACCACTGTCGTCCAGGGATCGGGCAGCAGTTGTTTGAGACCCAGTGAAATGCGCTTCTTTGCCGGATCGACCTTGAGAATTTTTACGTCGAGCTCCTGGCCGATACTGAGAGCATCCGCCGGTTTGTTCACCCGGCCGTGCGAAATGTCGGCGACGTGCAGCATGCCGTCGACGCCGCCAATGTCGATGAAAGCGCCGTAATCGAGCAGACTGCGGACGGTCCCACGCACCACCATCCCCACCTGCAGTCCGCTGAGCTTCTCTTCCTTTGCCTTCGCCCGCTCTTCTTCGAGAACCACGCGCCGGTCGACAACGATGTCTTCCTTTTCGGTATCGAGCTTGATGACTCGACAGGCAATCTCCTGGCCCACCAGCGTTTGCATCTCGGGAACATCGCGCGCGCCGCTGCGTGACGCCGGCATGAACGCGCGCATGCCGACATCGACGGAAAGCCCGCCTTTGATGACCGCGGTCACAAGGCCCGAAATCGTGAGCTTTTCGTCGAAAGCCTTTTGCAGGCTCGACCAGTCTTTCGGACGGTCGACCCGGATCAGCGAGAGCTGATAATAACCTTCTTCATTCCGCCCCTTCACGCCAACCAGGATTACGTCGCCAGGTTTGACGGGGATCGGCCCTTTGTCGTCCCGTAAATCGACGGCGGGCATTACGCCTTCGGTCTTCTGGCCGATATCGAAGAACACGTTGTCGTCATTGATCGCGACGACGGTTGCTTCGCGGCCCTGCTCGCCTGTGACTTCGTGCGAATGCGTCTGTTCGAACTGGTTGAGGATGTCGCCGAAAGAGCTTTCCGTCTCGGACGGATTTTGCCTTTCCTGTTCGCGAACTTCTTCTTCGCGAAGCGACGAAATAGGGTTGGGCATTGGTTTGATTACGCTTCTTATTGTGGCACACGCGACAATCAAGGCAGCATGCCGACGATCCAGATTTTCGGAATGAAAAGCTCGCAGGCGACCCGCGCCGCCGAACGCTTTTTCAAAGAGCGCCGCGTGTCAATTCAACTGGTGGATCTGAAACAGAAACCCATGGCTCCGGCCGAAATCAAGAGATTCACCGAGCGTTTCGGGCTCGCCGCGTTACTCGACACGGAAGGTAAGGCTTACGTGGACGCGGGACTCAAATACCTCAAGGTCACCGAGTCCGAGTTGCTGCAGCGTATTGAACGCGATCCGGGCTTGCTGCGGCTCCCGCTGATTCGCGCGGACAAAAAGCTCAGCGTAGGGCGTGACGAGGATTCCTGGAAATCGATGTTGTCATAGTCGGAAGCGCGACTTCAAGTCGCATTGTCCCGTTCGCGCTCACAAATATTCGCAGAGCGCCGAGAACGCCGGCGGTCGCTTTTTGCCGCCGGTTCTTTTTCGTCACTGGACAGCGGTGCTGAAGAAGCAGATTCCGCGCGGCCTCGTTCAAAGCCTCGCGCGAGAGAGCCAGTAGAGCGGTTGGCGTTTGCCATGGGCAATTGCCGGCACAAGGATTTTCCGCTCGTTCCTCTCGAATGCGATCACGTATGGAAAACGCAGGACAACCGCACGCCGGATCGGCGGAACTGTTTCGCGTGTGTCCGGCCATTTCGGAAAGGAATCGGCAGCTTCGCCAATTCGATCAAGAGCAGCAGCTACCTCGGCAATGAACTCGTCGCCCAAACCAAGACGTCGCTGGTCGTACCAAAGCGCGGCACTGCGAAGCTCCGCACGCGCTTCGGGAAGCAGTTCGATCCGCACGCCGCTGTTCGAGTTCTCTCAGGATAGCGTTCCGGACGGTTTCCCAATCCGCAGTCTGGACTCGACCCTGCGCAACCTCCTGGGAACGCCGCTCCAGCTCGGACGCCCACGCAGCGGCGACTTCGTCGTCTGACTCTTCCAGGCTGGAAAGCAATTCCTCGGCGACTTGAGCACGTTCGGGACGAGGAAGACGCAACGCTTCGGCAAGCAGCTCGTCGGTCGACACAACGTCAGTCTAACATCTGCGCTCGCCCAAACACCGAATACAGGACGCATCGGCGCTCCGATACTGATGGACCGCGGGGTTGAAGAAATGACGCGCTGAGGTCTGTTACCCTGGAGTTAAGCGGGCGAATTCATGACCATCGCTGCAAAATATGAGCAAGGCGTTTTCAAGCCCCTTGAAGACGTAGCTATCGACGAAGGCACGATCGTTGAGGTGCGCATACCTTCGTTTGCGGTTCGCCTCAAACGCAAGTCTCGCTCAGTAGGGGATTTTGCGTTCTACGGCATGTGGAAGGATCGCGGTGATATCGGCGATGGCATCGAATACATCGACAAACTCCGGCGCGATGTGAGGGGCTGAATGCCTCCCCATGCCTTTTCTGATCGATAGCGACGTCCTGATCGACATTTCGCGCGGCAAACATGAGGCACGCGAATACGTGGATGCGTTGCCGGAAGGATGGGCGATCTCACAGGTTTCCGCTCTCGAACTCATCGTCGGTGCACGCGATAAGCGAGACCTCGCCAGCATCGACGCGTTTCTCTCGGCAAACGTGATAGTACCGCTTCGGGATGAGACCGGCGCACGAGCATACGAACTCCTGAAGCAGTACGCGAAGTCTCACGGCCTGCACGTCTTCGATTCACTCGTGGCAGCCACCGCGATGGAGGAAGGCCTCACGCTGGTAACCAGGAACCGCCGGCACTTTGATGCCATCGCGGGATTGAGTCTGGAGGTTCCGGGATACTGAAGCGTGTTCGGCTGGTTGCAATATATCCTGTTCGCTTTCCAATCCGATACACTGAGCTAAATCGCCTATATGCCCCTCTCTCCAGGAGATCGCCTCGGACCTTACGAGATCGTCTCGCGCATCGGCAAAGGAGGCATGGGCGAGGTATGGAAGGCGCGCGATCCAAGACTGAATCGCGATGTCGCAATCAAGATCTCGGCGAACCAATTCACGGATCGGTTCGAGCGCGAAGCCCTCGCCATCGCAGCGCTGAATCATTCGAACATCTGCACTCTGTATGACGTCGGCCCGAACTACCTGGTGATGGAACTCGTCGAGGGCCCCACGCTGGCGGAGCAGATCGCGCAGGGGCCGATTCCGGTCGGGGAAGCGCTCCGTATCGCGAAGCAGATTGCCGATGCTCTCGAAGCCGCGCATGAAAAGAACTTCGTCCATCGGGACTTGAAGCCGGCCAACGTCAAGATCCGGCCGGATGGGTCGGTCAAAGTGCTCGACTTCGGGCTGGCGAAATCCGCAGGGCAAACCGAAGTAACTTCAGACTCCCCGACCATGCTGACAGTCGCGGGAATGATTTTGGGCACTGCCGGCTACATGAGCCCGGAACAGGCACGCGGGAAAGATGTCGACAAGCGCGCGGATATCTGGGCGTTTGGCGTCGTGCTGTATGAGATGCTCACGGCCGAGCGGCTGTTCGAAGGCGACACGGTTTCGGACACGCTGGTTTCGGTGATCAAGGATGAGCCCGATTGGACGAAAGTACCGGTGAAGGTCGAGCGGCTGCTGCGCCGATGCCTGGAGAAAGATCCGAGGCGACGGCTGCGCGATATCGGCGATTTCGGATTGCTTCTTGAAGAGAGCAAAGAAGAGGCCGACGGCCCAACCGCCGCTCCCTCACGGTCACGGTTCGGTATGGCGGGTTGGATTGCGGCGGGAGTGGTTACATTGGTCGCGGTTGGCGTTTCATTCGTGCATTTCCGGGAGCAACCGCCGGCGGAGCAGAGCCTGCGGTATCAGATTCCGACGCCGGGGATCGCCGCGGCCGAATTTCCGACAATGTCTCCGGATGGCCGCCATCTCGCTGTCGTAGCCAACAACGGCGGGCCGAGCCAGGTGTGGGTGCGCGCCCTGGACACGCTGGAATCGCGACCGCTGGCGGGCACGGACGGAGCGAAGTATCCGTTCTGGTCGCCTGACGGCGCGTATCTGGGATTCTTCATGGGCGGCAAGCTCAAGAAGATAGCTATCGCGGGCGGCCCGCCTCAGACCTTGTGCGACGCCGCCGACGGCCGGGGCGGCACGTGGAACCGTAACGGCATGATTCTGTTTTCCGCCGGTCCGGCCAGTCCGATTTTCAGGGTGCCAGCCGCCGGAGGCATCCCGACTCCCGTGACCAGACTTGCGGCGAATGGCGGCCTCGGCGTAGGGCATCGATTTCCCGTGTTCCTGCCCGACGGGATTCACTTTCTTTAAAGCGTCGGATCGGACAACCCGGATGGCTCCGGTGTTTTTGTTGGGTCGCTGGACGGAACCCCCGCCGTGCGGCTCCTGCCCGACGCGACGAATGCATTTTATTCGCCACCCCACACACCGGCCGGCGCCGCCCACCTCATGTTCCGGCGCGAGAACACGCTCATGGCGCAGCCGTTCGACGCCAGGGCGCTTAAGCTCACGGGAGAGATGTTCCCGGTGGCGGAACAGGTGCCGAATAGCGCTAACAACGGATTTGGGGCATTCTCCGTCTCAGAGAACGGTATCCTGGCATTCCGTTCGGGAGGCGCGGCTTCGAACCGTGAATTGGTTTGGATCGATCGCACGGGTAAGCGCCTCGGCTCGGCCGGCAAACCAGGAGCCTTCCTGGGACTGGCCGTTTCTCCCGACGAAAAAACCGCCGCTGTACGGGTCGGTGTTGTCGACGGTGGTCAATCCGACATCTGGCTGCAGGATCTGGCGCGGGGCGTGATCTCGCGGTTTACTTTCCGTCCCGGAATCAATCGAAACCCGGTCTGGTCTCCGGACGGCAGCAGTCTTGTTTTTTCGCTTCAGAGTTCAGGCGGGTATTCTACGGACATCTATCGGAAGCCCGCCGGAGGGAACGGCCAGGAAGAGCTGCTGATCCACGCAGGGATCAACGGGTTTCCCCTCGACTGGTCGCCCGATGGGAAGTGGATTGTGTATCAGCAGACGAAGCAGAAAACAGCGTTCGATCTGTGGCTTCTGCCCGTGAGCGGCGCCCGCACGCCCGTGCCATACCTGCAGAATCCGTTCGACGAGAACGAGGCACGCTTCTCTCCGGACGGAAGATGGATGGCATACGTATCCAACGAATCCGGCTTGTCCCAGATCTACGTCCAATCGGTTCCGCCCAGCGGAACCAAATACCAGATCTCGGCAGCGGGTGGCGTTGCGCCCCACTGGCGGCGAGACGGGAAAGAGTTGTTCTATGTATCGGCCGACCAGAAGCTGATGGCCGCGCCGATTAATCTCGGCGCGATGGTCGAGGTAGGCGCTCCGCAGGCGCTTTTCACCATCCCTCAGATGTTGGCGACGTCCTTCTATGCGCCGGTGCAAAACGGCCAGCGTTTTCTGGTGAACAGTCCCGCGGGCGGCGACGCAGCGGCGGCACAGTCGATCACCATCGTGACCAACTGGGACCGTTCCCTCACGCCGCATTGATCTGTTATCGCCGCGCGCCCGCGAAGTAACCCCGCTGTCCCGCATTCCTGCTAATCTCGGAGTAATGACGATCGACGAACGCCTGGAGGCCCTCGTGATGACGGCGGAACTCCACCAGAAGGAACTGGACGGCCTCTTGATGACGGGGGAACTCCACCAAAAGCAACTTCAGGCTGACGCTGAGCACATCAGGGCACTCGCCAGAATCGCGGAAATTCACGAGCGTCGGCTGGAATCGCTTGAGGGCGACCAACCGTAACTCGAATCGCACCGGACCTCAACTTCGTAATTCCGTGGCAATCTCGGCCGCGAGCCGCCGCGCTTCATCCACCTGATCCGGCTCCAGGCTGATCGCGCCCACGCGAGCGTGCCCGCCGCCGCCATATCGCTCGCAGATCGACGCCAGATTATGGCGCGGCTCTTCAGCCGCCCACGGGTTCGACCCCACCGAAATCTTCGTGCGGAAACTCGAGGGGCTCACCGACACCGTGTACGTCCCTTTCGGGAAAAGATAATATGGAATGAACTTGTTGTAGCCTTCCAGATCGCATCCGGTCAGGTCGAACGTGATCACGCCGCCCGATTCGCTCGCACGGTCGCGAATAATATCCACCGATTTCACATGGCGCTCGTAGAGCGGTTTATAAAGCTCCTGAATGCCAGGGTCCCGTACGATCGCGTCCAGCGTCATGTGCTGCATACAGCCGATGATCCGCTGCACGATATCCGAACCCTTCGAGCTCTCGATCACCAGCGTCAGTTTCATCGCAGGCGCACCCAGCTCGACCGCGGTCTTGGCGTCGGGATACTGCGCGCCGTCGATGATATCCGCCCAGTACACCAGATCGTCCAGATCCGGCGCCGCGAATCCCCATTTCTTTTTCGCCATGGTGGAAATAAAGTTGGTGCACGATTTGAAAGACGGGTCGTACATCTTCTTTTCCGCATGTGCCGCCTGAAAATGGCGGGCGTCTTCCGGCGTCAGAAACGCGCTCTGATGGTGGTCGAACCACCAGGTCACCTTCGGGTTGCTCGAATACTTGAAGTCGACAATCGCGTTCTCGTCGCCATCGAAAAGGCCGTCTTCGAATGTCTGCGACGCCCGGTGGGCCATCCCGGTGTATTGGAAGCCCGCATCCGGGTGAAAAGAACCCCGGATGAAACGGCTGAAGAACGCGGCCGAGGCGGCGCCGTCGAAACAGTGGTCGTGGTAGAGGACTCGTACGAGCATGCGCCTTTTCAATCAGGGGTGAAAACTTTCTATCGTGCCTGAATATCGCAAGAAAAGCAACTGATAGGATCGAAGAAGATGGCGGGGGCGGTCGCTTCAAGGACGCTGAGGGCTCTCAGACACCGGAATTTTCAGCTTTTCTTTACCGGTCAGCTGATTTCCCTGATCGGTACCTGGATGCAGTCCGTCGCGCAATCGTGGCTTGTTTATCGCCTTACCGGTTCCTCCGCTCTGCTCGGACTCGTGGCATTTGCCGGCCAGATTCCCATTTTCCTGCTGGCCCCCATCGGAGGCTACGCGGCCGACCGGATGAAACGGCACCGCATGGTGATCGCAACCCAGGTGTCGTCGATGGTGCTCGCGCTGATCCTCGCCGCTCTTACCCTGGCGGGCCGGATTCAAATCTGGCAGCTCTTCGTCCTCTCCACCCTGTTAGGCATCGTCAATGCCTTTGATATTCCGGCCCGGCAATCGTTCCTGGTCGAAATGGTCGGGCGCGAAGACCTCATGAACGCCATCGCGCTGAACTCCACCATGTTCAATGGGGCGCGCATTATCGGCCCCGCCATCGCCGGTGTTCTGGTTGCGAAAATAGGCGAGGGCTGGTGCTTTTTTGCTAACGGAATCAGTTATATAGCTGTGATCGCCGGGCTGCTGTTCATGCGGATTGGGCACGTCCGCCGGGCGCCCGCCACGATGTCGCCCTGGCAGACCATTTGCGAAGGCTTTAACTACGTAGGGCGAACAGCGCCCATCCGGGCCATCGTCCAACTGATCGCGCTCGTCAGCTTCGCCGGTCTTCCGTACACCGTATTAATGCCGATCTTCGCCGACAGAATCCTTCATGGCGGCGCCCAGGTGCTGGGCGTCCTGATGGGTTTCGCCGGTCTCGGTGCGCTCTGCGGCGCTTTATTTATGGCGTCGCGCACTGCGCTCAAGGGATTCACCCTCTGGATACCCTGCGCAGCCGCAGCCTTCAGCATCTGCCTCGCGGGATTCGCCCTCTCCGCCAACCTGTGGCTCTCCTGTGCGATGCTGCTGTTCGCCGGCTGCGCGGTGATGATTCAGACCAGCGCATCGAATACACTGATCCAGTCCATCGTGCCGGATCACCTGCGCGGACGCACCATGAGCGTCTACACCATGATGTTCATTGGAATCGGGCCTATCGGCGCGATGGTTGCCGGCTTTGCGGCCGATCGCTTCGGCGCGCGATGGACCATCCTGACTGGCGCCGCAATATGCCTCGCCGCCAGTGGCGCGTTCGCCTTGCGCTTGCCCGCGATCCGGCCGATTGCCCGTCAGTTGATCAAGGAGCAGCGGGAAGAGATGGAAGCTTCGATCGCGAATATCCTGTAGCTGCTAAGTGGGGCGGGTCCCCTGACCCGCGGCTGACGCCCCCGCCGGCCTCTTCAAAATCCGCTCGGCCGTACCCAAAAGCTTTCGCGCCACTCACCGCCAGGCTCCACAATCTGTAACTCGGCATATTTGCCTTCGTGCGCGAGGTTGATCCCGTTCGTGACCGCGGACATCGGCTCAAAGCAAATGTAATCGTGGCCCGGCGGCGCGTAGATAATCGCAACCCGGTATTTAGGTCCGAAAGAAACTTCGATCTTTTTCCCGCGACCCTCGACATAAAAAACAGCCCGGCCATCGGAATCTCTCACAAGGCTCATGAACCCATCGTCAAAGTGGTGGTCGCGCAAGGACACGCGATCGTCCAACCCGGCAGGCCCGGTCTCGCCGGTTGCGACCAGGCGGCTATCCGTTTCCACGTGCAAACGAGCGGGAATGTGCGCAAATGCCTCCGCGATCGGGACCCCCGGCAGCTGGAAATAGGGATGGAATCCGAGGGCCACCGGCATCGGTTCCGCACTGCGATTGGTAACCGCCACGCTGACTTCCAGCGTTCCCTCGGCCAGCCGGTACGTCATTTCGTATTCGTGGGCAAAGGGCCAGTTCGCCATCAGGTCGGGATATTTCCAGAATTCCAGACGGCTCGTTACGTGCGCCGACGCATCGTTCGCGCCGCAATCGACCACTTCCCAGAAGGGAGATGCGGTCAGCATTCCGTGAATGGGAATCCCATTCTGGTCCGGGCGCAGCATATTGGAACCCTCATGGAACGCGTACCACTTCCCGTTCGCCCAAAGCCCATCCGGCATCCGGTTCGCCCAAGGCGCGAGAAACGGGATTCCGTTCGTGTGCCTGTCCGTTTTAAGAAGCGATGGATCGTCAAATGGCACGTAAAGAATGTTCTGGCTCTTCACGAGCATCGCGATCGCTCGATTGCCGAGGGAGGGCACGATGGCCAACTCGATATCGTGAGCCCTGTCGGCCAGGCGAATGATCGGCACGCCGCGATCCACCACCCGTCTTACTGAGTAACGCTGCGCCGTGTAATTGCCAATTTGAGTCATGAGCGGTCTAACTCGTATATTAGAAGAAGAGACCGATTACCAATAAAGACGATGAAAGCCCTTCCCGCGCTCTTACTGGCCGTTCTGCTGACAGCCGGATCGCTTTTCGCCGCCGCTAACCCATGGATACAGGAAGGCGATGAGGATTTCTACAATCTCGATTACGATCAGGCTGTAGCGGCTTACGAAAAAGCGGTGGCGGGCAGCCCGGACGATCCCGTATTCCACAATCACCTCGCGCAAGCGCTTCTTTACCGGGAGATGTATCGCGACGGCGCGCTCGAGAGCGAACTGGTCAGCGGAAATAATTCTTTCATCCGGCGTCCGAAGCTCGAACCTCCCGCCGATGTGGAGAAGCGCTTCTTTTCCGAGATCGACAGATCCATGCAGCTTTCTCAGGCGGCTATCGCGAAAAATCCGCGCGATACCGCGGCGCTGCACTCTTTGAGCGTGGCGTTGGCGTTGCGCGCCAATTACGGCTTTCTCGTCCGGAAGAGCTGGCGGGCCTCGCTCTATGACTCAAGCCAGGCGCGCAAATATGACAACGAAGTTACTGAGATCGATCCGGGCGATTACGATGCCCGGTTGTTGCAGGGAGGTTACGATTACATCGTTGGAAATCTCTCATGGACGCTTCGGGCCCTCGGATTTATCGCCGGTTACCACGGAGATAAACAGCGCGGTATTCACACCATTGAAGAAGTAGCCGCCAAAGGAAGGGAAAATCGCGTCGACGCCGAAATCGTGCTGTGCGCTTTATACCGGCGGGAAGGCCAGCCGACGCGCGCCATTCCTCTCGTCTCACGCCTGATTCAACGCTATCCGCGCAACTATCTGCTGCGATTCGAACTGGCCCAGATGTATGCGTCGATCGGCGAACGCAAGAACGCTCTCAATACCCTCGGAGAGATCGCGAAAATGAAGCAGGAGAATGTCCCCGGTTACGAACGCGTTCCCTGGGAAAAGATTTACTACGAAACCGGCAACCTCGAGTTCTGGTTCGACGATCTCGATAAGGCTCTTGAGCATCTCAAGAGGGTAACCGCCACGCCGGAGCAGTTGAAAGAACTCGATCTCAATACCGGGGTTCTCGCCCTCATGCGCCAGGGACAGATTTACGACTTGCAAAATCGTCATAATCTGGCGATCCGCGCCTACCAGGAGGCCGTCAGGTTCGCCCCTGCAGCCGACGCCGCGCGCGAATCCCAGCATTACATCAACTCGCCGTACACACGCTCGAACCACGGTTCTGAGCGGGGATGACCCCCTCAAGCCCTCTACATGGAAAAAGCCCGGCAGCTCGCGATCCTCGGGATGGTCGTCAGTGGATTTCTGGCGATTCTCAAGATCACGGTCGGATGGTTAGGGCATTCAGCGGCGTTGAGCGCGGATGGGTTCGAATCCGCGGCGGACGTCCTTACATCGGGCCTCGTGCTCATCGCGCTGACGATCGCGGCACGCCCGGCGGATGAGAACCATCCTTATGGGCATGGCCGTGTCGAAATTCTGACCGGTTTACTGCTCGGTTTTATTCTCTTCTGTGCCGGGGTCGCTATCTCCTGGCATGGATTGACTCCCCACGCGAACGAAACGCAGGTGCCTGCGTTTTACGCCATATGGCCGCTGATCGTTTCCATCGGCGCCAAATCCTGGATGTTGATGGTGAAGTACCGCCACAGCCGCCGGATCGGCAGTTCTTCGTTGCTGGCGGATGCATCGAACGACGGTATCGACATACTCTCGGGTTTCGTGGCGCTGGCGGCGCTTTCCCTGACGCTATTCGATCCTCAGCGCTTTCCGCGCGCGGACCACTACGGCGCTTTTGTGGTTGGTCTCATTGTTGGAGCGACCGGTCTGCACGTGATGTACGAGTCCGGCATGCAACTCATGGACACGATGCCGGATGAACGGTAGATGACGCGGATCCGCGAAGTCGCGCTCAGCGTTTCCGATGTCGCCGGCGTGGAAAAGTGCTTCGCGCGCAAGACGGGCCTCAAGTACCACGTCGATCTGCACCTGGAAGTGGATCCGGACATGACAGTGCGCGCTTCGCATGAGATTGCAACCCGCGTGCGCGATCGTATTCGCCACCAGTTGCCCTGGGTGGCGGACGTCCTGGTGCACGTCGAGCCTTCACCCGGGTGACGTTCGCCCGAGTAAAGACAAATGGTCGAAAAAGAAAACCAGTGCGCCAGGAATTCTCTGACCCCACCCGCCGGGAGCTCGGCGCCGGCCCGGTGTTTCGCTAAATCACGCAGCTAGCCTCTCAAGGCTCCGTCATATGGCGCTTTGGCCATTCGTTCCCATATGGAAGATGTCTTTTGGGAACTATATTTCCAAGCTCTTTGGAATCTGCATAATATAGCGAAATGCCGCAATATTGTCAGAAATATCCTGGCGTAATTCCGGCGATATCGGAAAGGCCCTACCTGTGCCAATAAATGTGCAATGAAAACAGTTGCGATTTACTCTCAGCAACCCGTTCTGGCTCGCGGCATGGAATGCGTGATCTCGCATCATTTCCTGATGCTGGGGATCTTTGATTCGATTCCGGAACTCAGGCGCCAATTCCAGACAAACTCCGCTGATTTACTCGTCGTGGATATGAGCCCATCTGTCGATTTAGAGATATTGCATGAACTTCGCGCGGCGATGCCGGCCGCGAGTATTGCCATTTGGGTCGACGCAATGCCGCCCGAATTCGGTTCCCAATGTCTTTCCAGCGGAGTTCGCGGGGTGCTCTCAAAATCCGCGACGGCGGAGACACTCATTCGTTGCCTCACCGAATTGGCTGCGGCAAGAGTCTGGATCGATTCAGAGCTGAGTTACACTCTATGCGACACGAAAGAGATCCGGTTGACCGGGCGCGAACGGCAGTTGATGGGATTGCTGGCACGGGGGTTGAGGAACAAAGAAATTGCCCGTGCTTTGGGCATCACGGAAGGTACCGTGAAGGTGTACTTTTCGAAGCTGTTTGTCAAGGTCGGCGTCAATGATCGATTCGACCTGGCGCTGCTGGCATTGAAGAATCTTTCCGATCCTTCGGGAATCCCGGTGCCCCGATCCCGCCAACCCGGCGATTCGCCGACGACCTTTGTCTTTCCGGCCTCCATTCACCTGACTACCAATGTGAGCCGGACGCCCCTGGACTCCGTGAGACTACAAGGGGGTGCGCGTTGACTACAGCCGAGTCGCGTTTCAGACGTCTGATGGATTCCGGAATCATCGGTGTCTTCGAGGGAGACGGAGGCGGGCGGATATTGGAGGGCAACGGCGCGTTTCTGCAGATGCATGGCTACAGCAGAGACGATCTGGAAGCGGGATTGATCCGCTGGGATCAGCTCACCGTGCCCGGGTATGAGGCAGTGAACCGGCACTTCGCCGAACAGCTCGCGGCGCGCGGCACCACCGCGCCGGCCGAATTGGAGTACTTTCGCAAGGATGGTTCCCGTATACCCGCACTGGTCGGTCTGGCTTCCCTGCAGGGACGCCCTGAAGGAGACCGTGCGATCGGCTTCATACTCGACCTGACAAAGCAAAAAGAGGCGCAGGAAGCGTTGCGCAAGAGCGAGGAACAGTTCCGCCAGTTGACCGACCATATCCGCGAGGTCTTCTGGATGACGAACCATACAGGTACGGAGATCGTTTTCGTGAGTCCGGCCTATGAACAGATTTGGGGTCGGACGCGCGAGAGTCTTTACGCGAATCCAAAAAGCTGGATGGACTCCATTCATCCCGAGGATAGACCGAACGCGGAAGAAACCTTTCGCCGGCAGCTGAAGGGAGAAATCCTCGCTAATGAATACCGCGTTGTGCAGCCATCAGGCGCAACCCGGTGGATCTGCGATCGCGCCTTTCCCGTTCGCGATGCCGCCGGTAAGATCGTTCGCCTTGCCGGTGTCGCCGAGGATATGACCGAGCGGAAGCTTTCGGAGTTGCGGCTGATTCACCAGGCCACGTATGACGAGTTGACGGATCTTCCCAACCGGTGGCTATTCGAGGACAAGCTGGAAGAAGCCCTGACGGACTGCGCATCCGGGAAGTCCGGTGCGCTTTTCTTTATCGATCTTGACCAATTCAAACTCGTGAACGATACGCTCGGCCACGCTGCGGGCGACCGGCTGCTGATCGCGGTAGCGGAACGGCTGCGCGGGGCCTGCCGTGAATACGGCACTCTCGCCCGTTTCGGTGGAGATGAATTTACGCTTGTCGCTGTTGGCCTGGAGGGGTCCGGCCCATTGCGCCATCTCTGCCAGCGTCTGATCGATTGCCTGAACGCGCCCTTCAGAATAGAAGGCCGGGAAGTGTTTCTCGGCGCAAGCATCGGCGTCAGTCTCTTCCCGGAAAATGGGACAGACTCGTTCGTACTGAAGAGGGACGCCAACGTCGCGATGCACGAAGCCAAGCGATCCGGCAAGAATCAGGTCAGGTTTTTCACCCCTGAACTGGCGGATGCCGCGCTCGAAAGGCTGGAGACGGAAACCCGGCTCCAAAGGGCACTTGCCCTGTCGGAATTCAAACTTCAGTTTCAGCCCCAGTTTGCTTCCGGCGGATCGCGGCCCATTCGCTTCGAGGCATTGATCCGTTGGCATCCGGCGGATGGTCAGCCCGTTCCTCCCCTGAAATTCGTCCCGGTCGCTGAGCAGAACGGTTTGATTGTCCCGATCGGCACATGGGTTCTTCACGAGGCTTGCCGGCGTTGCGTCGGTTGGCAAGCAGGGAACCTGAGGGGAGTGGGTATCGCCGTAAACGTTTCCGCTGTCCAGCTCGCGTGCCCGGATTTCGTGGAGATCGTTGCGCGGACTCTCGAATCGACGGAGCTTCCCCCGCACCTCCTGGAACTCGAATTGACGGAGAGTGTTTTCGTTAAGGAGGTGGGGACGTCAGTCCGCACGCTGACGAAACTCAGGGATCTCGGCGTGACGATCGCGCTCGACGATTTTGGTACCGGCTATTCTTCGTTGAGTTACCTGCAGAACCTGCCCCTGGACGCATTGAAGATCGACCGGGGTTTCCTGATGGAGGCTGAGAGCCGGCAACAGGGAGCAGCGGTGATGCGGTGTGTCGTGGAATTGGCCCATGCTCTTGGACTTCGGGTTATCGGTGAAGGCGTTGAGACATCCGCTCAATTGGATCTTCTCCACAGGCTCGGATGCGATGAGATTCAGGGATTCCTTCTGGGCAAGCCTTCGTTCGACGTGACCAGAGCGGGATACACAGGAAGCCGACGTCCGGTTTTCACGGCTACTGACGCGGCATCGCCCGAATACTTGCGGCTCGTATCGTAGAAGCCCCCGGTACCGTTCGCCGTCAACCGACCGATTTCCCGACGAGACCATAAAAAAAAGGCAGACCGTTGGCCTGCCTTCGCGGGATTGCACTCACCCGGAAAATCTAACGCGTGCGCTGGCTCTTTGCGTTCGCGGCGCGGTGCGGTTCAAATGGCGCAGGCGACGCGCTGGCGGCTGCGGATTGCAGCGCAGGCGCGGTGGCTTCGACCATTTGCACCATCGCATAGGCCGCCATTTGCTCGGCCTCCTTGACGAATGTGAGTTCCCCCAGGTCCTGATCGAAGTCGACCCGAATTAAATCCCCTCCACGTACCTGATCGGAAGCGATCAGATTGGAAAGCGGATGTACGAGCGACCGTTCAATGGCGCGTTTCAGGTGCCGGGCGCCATATTTCAAGTCGGTGCCTTCGCGGAGCAGGAACGCACGCGCATCGGGGCTCACGCTGAAGACAAACGGCGTCGTGTTCATGGAATTAAAGATCCGTTGTTGCAGCATGTTCAGCTCGAGACTCAGTATTTGCCCGAGTTCCTCGCTGCCCAGGGACCGGAACACAACCACTTTGTCGATGCGGTTCATGAATTCGGGCGTGAATTTTCGGCGGGCCGCTTCTACGCCTGCACGGGAGATCCTCGCTTCGAGACCCTCATCCGTTTCACCGGAGACCCGGCGGCGCTCTACTTCAGAGGTCGCGAATCCCACGTTGGGCCGTAAAATCGAACCCATTTCCGTGGCACCGAGGTTACTTGTCATGAAGATCATGGCCCGTGAGAAATCGACACGCCGATTGTCGCCGAGCGTCAGCGTCGCTTTATCAAGAACGCCCAGCAGAAGGTTCCAGAGAGCATCGCTCGCCTTCTCGATTTCGTCGAACAGCACGAAACTGATCTTTACCTTGTCAGTGTGATATTGATTGAGCACTTCCTGACTCAACAGAGGATGCGTCTCCCGATGACCCAGATATCCGGGAGGTGAGCCGATGAGTTTTGCGATCTCGTGGCTGTGCTGGAACTCGGCGCAATCGATCTTCAGGACAGCGCGCGCGTCCCCTACAAGCGATTCCGCCATCGCTTCGACAAGCCGTGTCTTTCCCGTACCCGTCGGACCCAGGAAAAGCAAGTTCCCGATCGGGCGCCCCGGACTGGTCATCCCGGAGCGGAACGTCTGATAGATGTTGACAATCTGGTCGATGGCTTCTTCCTGGCCAATTACCAGCTTCCGCAGATCGCCATGGAGCTTTTCCGCCTCCGTGCCCGTTTGTGACGGATCCAATTTCTTGTTGAGTCGCATCATTTCTGTTCTCCCCCACCGACTGTTTGGCAACCGAGCCGCGTTCACACTCGTTAGACAGCACGCACCGTGCCAATCTTTTCTGAATAACTTTTCACGTCTTTCGGGGCGGGCGCGAAGGCCTGATGTCGACACGGCTCACGGTGGTTCTGCCCGGCATTCGCAGCATGCACACGACGATATCGGCAATATCCCCCGGCGCTATCTTCCATTCGCTCTTGCTTCGCGGCCTCCCAGCCGCTTCGGAATCCGCTTGCCCTCCGAATTCCGTATCGACGCTTCCCGGCATAACGAGTGACACTCTGACACCGTCATCGCGGTGGTCGAGCATCATTGCTTCTGAAAAGCCCACCAAACCAAATTTCGAGGCGTTATAACACGCCCCACCGGCAAAAGCGCTCACCCCGGCCAGAGAGCCGATGTTCACCACGTCTCCACCTCCAGCCTGTTTAAATATCGGCATAATTTCGTGACAACAATAGTAAGCGCCCGTCAAGTTGAGCGCGATCGTCTTTTCCCACACTTCCGGCATAAGTTCGGCTACACTGGCGAACGTGCCGGAGCCGGCATTGTTTATCAGAATGTGTATGGCGCCGAACTTCTGTTGCACGGCCCCGATAAATTCCCTCACATTCTCCAGACGGGAAACGTCAGCCACCATGCCGAAGACCCGCCCTTTTCGGGACAAATCCCTTCCGGACAGGTCCTCGACTGCGTCGTCAACAGATTTCTGCCGTGTCCCGCAGACGGCTACACGCACCCCTTCATCGAGCAGGCGCCCGGCGATCGCTCGCCCGATGCCCCGCGTTCCCCCCGTGACGATAGCGACTTTATTTTCTATAGATTTTTCTGCCATGATCCGATCCTTTTCTCGATAGCTGTCTCGACAGGTGTCAACGGCGTGCCTTACCATTGAGAAAGAATGCACGACGCGTCGTCGGTAAACGATTCGACGAATGATTTGACCTGGCGCGAAATAGTGGAGAACCACTACTCGTCTTTGGTCGATGAATTATCGAGGCGTCTGGATTCGGATCTGAAACGTTTGGAATCGGATCTGAAAGATGCCGTGTCGAGCGCGGTTGCCTCGGAACGTTTCGCGGCGGATGGCCAACTCGTGCTCGCGTGCGACCAGGCGCGGAGGTCTCAGGCCGAGGGCCTCAACCAGTCGTTGCGGCGCCTGCGGCAGGCAAACGGCGAAGAGCATATTCTGCAGACGCTGAGTGAAAGCTGCGCGCTTTACGCGGAGCTGTCGGTGGTGCTTGTGTTCGAAAACAACCAGGCGCACGTTGTCGTCAGCCACGGTGTCGACGCCGAGGGGCTTTCTTTCGATATCGTTTCTGCCCCGGCAATCGTCGCCGCAATCGAAAGCAAAGATCCGGTGGTCGCTCTGGCGACCAGCGAGGAACTGTCGCCGGCTCTTGCGCAGGAGTTCCGAGCGCGGGATGGCGATCCATCGGATCGGAATGCGTATCTTTTCCCGCTGACGGCACGTCATTCAGTTGTGGCGATGCTGATCGCATCGGGAAGCACTCCCCTGTTTGCGGCACCCATCGAACTGCTCTGCGAAGCGGCGGGGATGAGGCTGGAATCGCTGCTGCCTTTATCCGAAAGTACAGTACCTGCCGATTTTGTGCAAATCGCGCCTGCGGCCGGCGCCGCTGCGGCCGAGCTCACATGGGACGCGCTCAGCCCCGCCGATCGGGAACTCCATCTGCGTGCCCAGCGGATGGCGCGTGTCCGCGTTGCCGAGATGCGCCTCTACAACGAAGCGGATCTGAGAAACGGCGTCGCTTCCGGCGATATCTACGGCGCGCTCCAGACCGTGATCGACACGGCGCGCAGTCAGTTTTTGCGGGAATTTCTGGCAAAATCGGCCACCATGGTGGATTATCTGCATCTGGAGATCCTGCGTAGCCTGGCCCACGATGACGATCGTTTGCTGGGACAAAATTATCCGGGACCGATGGTTTAAATACCAATGTCGAGCGCTCTGTTATCGAACCGCGTAGCTTCGGGAACAATGTCGCTGTTGCTGTTGGCCGCAGTGGCCCTGTCAAACCTTTCCGTTGTCTTCGCCGCCACCACGAATAACGATGCCGCCGTGGCCGAGTTGGGGCGGGGAATCAACGCGTACAATGCGCGCGATTTCAACGGCGCGATCGCTCATTTACAGGCGGCCCGCACCGCAGTCAGGCTGGCTGACTACGTCGCTTACCACCTCGCTTATTCGCAACTTCTCACTGGAGATGCCGATGCTGCGCTGGGCACTCTGAAAGCCTACCGCGCCAAGCCGATCGATTCCTCGCCTCTGACGGGCAAGATTAGTCTGCTTTATGCCCGTGCGCTTCTCGATAAGCACGCCCCGGATTTGACGACGCAGGCCCTGAACGTTCTCCAGACGGATTACAAACTTTTACCTCAACCAGATGGCGATTTCGCCTTGGGCCTCACCTATGAAGCCCAGGGCGAGCAGCCACAGGCGGCCCTCAGCTACGAGCGTGTCTTTTACACATATCCGAATACGGATCTGGCCGCGCAATCCTGGACCGCCATGGAGCGGCTGCGGATGGCCCTCGGGAAAGACTTCCCCGCCGCCCCGCCACGCCAGCAACTCGATCGCGCCTCGAAATGGCTCGAAGCAAAGGAATACGCCAAAGGGCGGCAGGAGTTCGCGACGCTTGCCGGGACCCTCAGCGGCCCCGAGAAAGACGAAGCGAAACTCGGCGTAGGCGTGGCCGACTATCTGACGGGAGACGCCCCTGTCGCATTTCATTACCTGAAGGACCTGCATCCCGGCCGTTCGGAGACGGATGCGCAGCGGCTCTACTACCTGACGGAGGCCGCGCGCCGGGTGGGCGACGACACCGAAATGATGGAAGCGGTCAAGGGTCTCGAAGAACGCTACCCCCAATCTCCGTGGCGTTTGAAGGCGCTCGTTACGGCCGGGAACCGCTATCTCGGTACGAATGAACGGGATAAATACGGGCCGCTCTTCAAGGCTGCTTTCGAGACGTTCCCGGCGGACAATACAACGGCGTATTGTCATTGGAAGATTGCCTGGGACGCGTACCTCGCCGGCCAACCGGATCGAATCGCCCTCCTGCGGGAGCAGGTGGAACGTTATCCCGACGATTCGCGAGCCGGGACGGCGCTCTATTTCCTCGGCCGTCTCTCGGAATCCGACGACAAATTCGGTGAGGCCCGGGCTTACTACGAACGTCTGAGCGCTCAATTCCCCCACTACTTCTATGCCGTTCTCGGACGGCAGAGGCTGACCGGCAAGGTCGCCGTGGCTGCGGTCGATGACGACGCCAGCATGTGGCTGGCTGGAATTGAGTGGCCGGCGCATCGCGACTACTCAGCGACTGCGCCAAATGCCGCAACCGAACAACGCATCGAGCGCGCCCGTCTTCTCACCGCCGCCGGACTTCCGGATGTCGCCGAAGCGGAAATACGGTTCGGCGCCAAAACGGAAACCGAGCAGCCGCAACTTCTGGCTCTCGAGCTGGCTGAGTCTGCCGACACGCCGTTTCGGGCCCTGCGCATCATGAAGAGCCTGAGCGGCGATTATCTTTCGCTGCCGCTGGAGAACGCTTCCCTTAAGTTCTGGCAGAAGCTTTTCCCGTTGCCGTACAAGAACGAGGTTTTCGAGAACGCCCGCGCGCATGGTCTCGACCCCTTCTATGTAGCGGGGCTGATCCGTCAGGAATCGGAGTTCAACCCTGGTGCGAAATCCCGCGCCAGTGCTTACGGCTTGATGCAACTGCTGCCGGCGACCGGCCGCATGCTGGGCCGCAAGGAGGGCATGCGCGCCGTTCCGGCAAGTCTGTTGTTGAATCCGGCTGTCAGTATCCGCCTGGGCACTGAGTATCTGCGCGGACAACTGGACAGCTGGGAAGGCGACTGGTTCCGCACGCTGGCCGCTTATAACGCCGGTCCTGGACGCGTGCACCAGTGGCTCAACTGGGCGAATTTCCGCGAGCCGATCGAATTTGTGGAGAGCATCCCGTTCACGGAGACGCGGGAATACGTCCAGGCAGTGCTTCGCAACGCGGATATGTACCGCGAGCTTTATTCCGGCAAGCACGCGCTCGAACCCGAGCCCCGGCCGAAAGCCACGACTCCGCTGCAACTGGCCAATCTAATGAAGGCTCCCGTGCCATACCAGCAGGCTCCGGCGGCCAAAAAGACTCCCGTAGCCGCGAAGCGTGTTGTCGTTTCTCACACCGTCACTGCCCACCCTGCCGCGGCGCGGACCGCGACTCCCAAAAAGGCCATCGCAGACAAATCCGCTGCACAGAAGAAACACGACCCGGCGTGAGAGCATGGCGTGAGAGCATAAGGGCAATGACCGCGCCCCTCACGCGCAAGAGTTTCCATAGCGATCGAACCGCACAGTTTACCGAATCCGTGATCCGCGAGATGACTCGGCTCGCGATCCGTTATGGCGCGGTGAATCTCGCCCAGGGTTTCCCCGATTTCCCGGCTCCGGTCGATCTCAAGAATGCAGCCATTGAGGCGATTGAGGCCGATCACAATCAGTACTCAATCACCTGGGGCACGAAGGCGTTCCGCGACGCCATCGCGTACAAATACGCCCGGACTTACAATCTCGAGCTCGACCCCGAACGCGAAATTACCGCCTGCTGCGGGGCGACGGAGGGCATGGCTGCGTCTTTACTCGCCACCACGAACCCCGGGGACGAGGTCATCGTCTTCGAGCCGTTCTACGAGAGCTATCACCCCGATACGCTGCTGTGCGGGGCGGTACGAAAGCTGGTCAAGCTGCACACTCCCGACTGGCATTTCGATCCGGTTGAGCTGCGCCGCGCTTTTTCCCCGCGCACCAAAGCAATCATCGTCAATACGCCCCACAACCCGACCGGTAAAGTCTTCACGCGTGACGCATTAATGCAGATTGCCGCGCTTTGCCAGGAGTTCGACGCACTCGCCATAACCGATGAAATCTACGAGCACATCGTCTACGATGGATTGCAACATATCCCGATCATCACGCTGCCCGGAATGCGGGATCGCACCATTCTGATCAACAGTCTCAGCAAAACGTTTTCAGTTACCGGATGGCGAGTGGGCTGGATTGCGGCGGCGCCGGCGCTTACCGAGACGATCCGCAAGGTACACGATTTTCTTACGGTGAACGCGCCCACGCCTCTGCAATATGCGGGCGCCATGGCGCTCACGCATCACCATGATTACTTCAATAGTCTATCGAACGTATACGCCGGACGGCGCCGCGCGGCGCTAGACATGCTCGAAGCCGCGGGGTTTCATTGCTACGTTCCAGGCGGCGCCTATTACGTCATGACGGACATCGCCGGCTTCGGCGCCCGCGACGATGTTTCATTCGCGCGACAACTCGTCGAGCGCTTCGGAGTGGCTGGAGTGCCCGGTTCCAGTTTTTATTTCGAGAAATCGTCCGGTTCGACACAAATTCGGTTTTGTTTTTGCAAGAATTATGAGACTCTCTCATTAGCGGGACAGAAACTGGCCGGACTTCGACAAGGCTGAAGTTCCGGCATGCGCTCTCATCTCCCTCCAAAGGAGGCGCTGTTGTGTTGCCCAATTTTCTGGTTGACGAAAAGACTGTACGCGAATCGGGTGAAGGCGCCGTGTTCGACATCGGTCAATACTCGCATCAAAGCCTGTTGCTGACGTTCGGCATCACGCACGCAGTCGAACAGCAACTGATCCAGCTCCGGATTCACGGATCGGAGGACGGAGAAAGATGGCTCGCGAAGCCGCTTCTGTGCTTCTCACCGAAGTTTTATTGCGGGGAGTACCAGATGACGCTACACGCCACCACCGCGCAGTATTTGAAAGCAGCATGGCGCGTGGAGCGTTGGGCGCGCACCGAGCAGCGGCCTTTTTTCCGCTTCTATCTCTTCGCCGCCGTGGCGCAAACTCACGCTGCAGCAGCCGCTTAGCTTCCGAGCCGTAACGCGCTGGCCCGGCCCCTGAAGGGCGTGGCGCACGCACTCGGCGTCGCACTCTGCCACGCACTCTGCCTGCCTCAACACAGGTGTCCGCATGAGTGCGGACACGGCACGCTGAGAGCGTGCGCCACGAATGTTCAAACCATAACGGTTGATAACAGCAGGAGCTAAAGTATTGGTTGATGGTTGTTCTTTAAAGATTCAGCATCTCCCGCAACCGTCGGCTTTGCATCCGGCTCACCGGGATCTCGCTCGCCTTCTTGTCATCCATCCTTAACTGGTAGGTCGACTTGAACCACGGCACGACTTCGCGAATCCGGTTGATATTCACGACAAACGACCGGTGCGCGCGCCAGAACACATCCGGATCCAGCGAGCCGAGAAGTTCTTCCAGCGTCCGGAAACTGGACTGACCTTCGGCCTGTGCGGTAACGAGCGTGATCACACCGCTGTCGATTGTGGCGTAGAGCAATTCCTGCGGATCCACAATCAGGTTGCGCGTCCCGCTGCGGAGCAAAAGCTTTGTAAAAGCGGGACTGGGACGCGGGGAAGCAGGCAAAACGGGCTCTATGATCCGGTCCGCGACAACGCGCCGTGCCCGGCTGATCGTCTCTTCCAGGCGTTCGCGCTCGACCGGTTTCAGCAGATAATCCATCGCCTCCAGCCGGAAAGCCTCGACAGCAAACTGCTCGTAAGCGGTGGAAAAAATAACATGCGGGGGCTCGATGTTCTGCTCCCGGAGGCGGCGGACCACACTCAACCCGTCGAGCCCGGGCATCTGAATATCGAGAAACGCCAGCGCCGGGTCGAGTCTCTCAATAGCGTCAAGGGCATCCAGGCCGTTGCCGGCCACGGCCACCACTTCGACGTCGCCGATCTGATCGAGAAGGAACTTCAGTTCCTCGCGCGCCAGTTGTTCGTCGTCGGCGATGATCGCACTCATCGGCGCGGTCGCGCGGGATCGCATGAACTGCTATTATAACGTTGAATTAATTCCATCGTTTCATTCAATTATGCGCGCCCGGATGCCCCAAGGCAGGCCGCGACAGGGAGCTAAATCGTTTGTCCTCAACGCCAGAATCGACATCGTCCGATACCACATCGAGGCCCACCCCACACATTCAACCCGCCGAAGGGAAACTCGGCATCCTCATCCCGGGCATGGGCGCCGTTACGACGACATTCATAGCCGGCATTGAAGCGATCAAACAGGGGATGGCCAAACCGATCGGATCCATCACCCAACTCAATACCATCCGCCTCGGCAAACGCACGGATAACAGGACTCCGAAGATCAAGGATTTTGTGCCGCTGGCCAAAATCGAAGATCTGGAATTCGGCGGCTGGGACATCTTTGAGGAAAATTGCTACGAAGCCGCGCTGCACGCGGGCGTTCTCGATAAGCCGCTGGTCGAAAGTCTGCGCGGTCCGCTGGAGAAGATCAAGCCTATGCCTGCGGTCTTCGACAGCGCTTACGTGAAACGCATCAACGGTCCGAACCTGAAGCCGAAAGGCTCCAAAATGGATCATGCCGAGATGCTGATGGACGATATCCGGAACTTCAAGGAACGTACCGGATCTTCACGGCTGGCGATGATTTGGTGCGGTTCGACCGAGGTGTTCCACCGGCCCGCATCGGTCCACAACACGCTGAAGGATTTCGAGTGCGGATTGCAGAAGAGCGATCCCGAAATCTCGCCCAGCCAGATCTACGCGTATGCCGCCTTGCGCATGGGGATACCATACGCCAACGGCGCACCGCATCTGACAACCGACACGCCGGCTCTGATGCAACTGGCGCGCGATCTCAATGTCCCGATCGCCGGAAAGGATTTCAAAACCGGCCAGACGTTCATGAAGACGCTCGTCGCTCCCGGCCTGAAGTCGCGCATGTTGGGCGTGGCGGGTTGGTTCTCGACGAACATCCTCGGCAATCGCGATGGCGAGGTTCTCGACGACCCGGGGTCGTTCAAATCGAAAGAGGAATCGAAGCTCTCGGCGCTTGAGCAAATCCTCCAGCCGGATCTTTATCCTGAGCTTTACGGAAACATCCACCACAAGGTCCGCATCGAATATTACCCGCCGCGCGGCGATGCGAAGGAAGGTTGGGACAACATCGATATCTTCGGATGGCTGGGCTATCCGATGCAGATCAAAATCAACTTCCTCTGCCGCGATTCCATTCTGGCCGCTCCACTGGTGCTGGACATCATGCTGTTTATGGACCTTGCGCAGCGGGCCGGCATGCGTGGCGTACAGGAGTGGCTTTCGTTCTTCTTCAAGGCGCCGATGACGGCCCCCGGCCTTTATCCGGAGCACGATATTTTCATCCAGTCGATGAAGTTGAAAAATACGCTTCGCTGGATGAAGGGCGAGCAATTGATCACGCATCTCGGCCTGGAATATTACGACTGAGACCCGACGCCGTGTTTTTCCTCTGAGGTGACACGATGCGCGTTCTCGTAATCGGCGGGACGCTGTTCATTGGCAAGCTTCTGGTCAAGCGGCTGATCGCCGCGGGACACGAAGTAACTATCCTCCATCGGAAGGCGGAGCATCCCTTCGGCCGCAAGGTGCGCAACGCAACCGCCGATCGCAACGACGCGGCGGCCATCAGGAGCGCGCTCTCGGGCCTGCGATTCGACGCCGTTTACGACATCGCGTACGATTGGGAGCGCGGCACGACTGCGGCGCAGGTCGAGGCGACGGCGAAATCAATACCGGGCGATCTGACCCGCTACATTTTTATGTCGAGCGTAGCCGCCTACGGCGACGGGCTGAACCACGCCGAGGACGACCCGCTCGCCTCCGATATCCACATCGACCCGTACGTTCGCAACAAAGCCGGGAGCGAGCGGGCGCTGTTCCGCATGTATCACGAATCCCGGTTTCCGGTTGTTACCATGCGGCCGCCGTTTGTTTATGGCCCGGAAAATCCCTTTTACCGCGAAGCGTTCTTCTGGGATCGCCTGCGTCTCGACCGGCCGATCATCATTCCGGGCGACGGCAACCGCCTCATGCAGTTCGTTTATGTGAACGATCTGGTCGATGCATGCTTCAACGCGCTCGAGAAGCACACCGCGCCGGGAAGGGCATTCAACGTCGCCGATGAAAAGCCCCTGACGCAGGTCGAAGCCGTGACGGAGTTCGCAAGAGCTCTCGGCAAACAGCCGGTGCTGGTCCGCGTGCCACGCGAGTTAATCTCGAGAGCCGGCGGTAACGCCTATAGTGACCCGATGTATTTCGCGCAATACTACGACGTGCCTCCCATCACGGAAGCGATCGGAAGGGTGAAGCGGGTGCTGAACGTCAGCCTGACGCCGTTCACGGTGGGCCTCAAGGAGACTCTGCGCTGGTATACGAAACACGCTCCGGAACGCAAGCTGGACTTTTCTTTTGAAGATAAGTTGATCCGGCTCGCGCGCGAATTTACGAAGACGGGGCAGGGGATTTAGCCGGGTATGTTATGCAACCACACTATGAGCGCCGGGCATTTCTGCTGATCGTTACGGCTGGAACGGGCGCCTACGCATGGATCGCGAGGCATCCCGGAGATTCCGGCCCGGCGCTGCCAACGAGAGTTCGGATCGCCGGCTTCGATGCGAGCGGTGCGCCGACCGGAGTTGTCGAAGTGGATGTCATCCAAAAGACCGATGCCGAATGGAAGAAGCAGCTGCCCGCCGATTCCTATTCGGTGACCAGGCAAAAAGATACCGAATTCGCCGGCACGGGAGAGTACGACAAATTCTACGGCGATGGGATCTATCGCTGCATTTGTTGTGGGACCGCGGTGTTCGATTCCAAAACGAAGTTCGCCTCCGGGACCGGGTGGCCCAGTTTTACGGAGCCGATCGCGAAAGAGAATGTCGTCGAGGCGGAAGGAACCTTTTTCGGAATACGTCAGACCGAGGTGATGTGCAGCAGGTGCCGCGGACATCTGGGGCACGTGTTCGACGACGGTCCGCCGCCGACAGGGTTGAGGTACTGTATCAACTCGGTGGCCCTCCGGTTCATCAGGCGCTCAATTTGACATAATATACATTATCGGAACAGGAACGTGGGCGTACTTTTCATCGATTACCGAGAACCCGCCTTGTCCTTCAGAAGCGCAACGTCTATTTCAAGCGCCGTCATGGCCTTGTTGAGGTCCTTCATATCGGTCTGCATCAGGTCGAGCCTGCGCTCGATGGAGGCGAACCGCCCGTCAATCGAGACGAACCCGCGATAATTCAGCACCAGCGCGGTGATGGCGATCAAAACCGAGCCACTCGAGCTGATCAGCGCTACGACTACGGTGTTATCCATCTCAACCCCTCTCTTAACTTGCCACGGATGAACCGTGCCCTCTTCGGCGGAATCGAGATGTTCATTTGCTCATTTTCCAGCTTAACCCGTGGAGGTAACAGAACGGCGGCTACTTGCCGTTGCGGGCGGCGGCATTGAAAACTGTCTTTGACAGGTTGTTGACGATCTTGGCCTCGTTGCGGGCCGTCTCGTAGTAAGCCGTCTTGAGCAGCTGATCTTTGCGGCTCAGGAGCGTCTCCCGAATAGACTGCTGCACTCTGGGGTCGCTCAGATCGCGCTGTCCCGCGGGTTCTTTCGAGATCAGCTTCAGGATCTGATATCCGGCCGGCGTGTGAAGTATGGGAGACATCTGGCCCGGCTGCATTGACAGCACCAGTCTTCTCAGATCGGGACTCGCCTTGTCCAACGACGATTCTCCGAGGAATCCCAGATCTCCGCCGTTCGGCGTCGTCGCCGGATCTTCCGAATAGTTCTGCGCCATCATGGCGAAATCCTCGCCCTGCTTGAGCCGCGACTCCAGCGCCTGAATTTTCCGTTTGGCCTCGTCGTCGTCCTTCGCCTTGTCGTTCTTCAGGTTATGAACGTTCGGATCGGGCTGCGGAGTCACGACGATCTGCGCCATGTGCACCTGCGGTTCCGGCAGGTTGAAGCTCCCGCGATTGACGTTATAGAAATTCGCCACGTCCGCATCGGTAATGTTGATCTTCGACGTAATGTCTTTATTGAAGAGCTTCTTCACGCTCTCATCGCGCCGCACGCGGGCCTTGAGTTCGTCGAGCGTGAGCGTCCACTGCTTGAGCTGCTTGTCGAACTCCTCTTTCGTATAGGGCGACTTCAACTCGTTCAAGCGGGCTTCGACATCGGCGTCCGTAGCCACCAGGCCGGCCTTCTCGGCTCGCTGAAGCATCAGTTCGTTGTCGATCAGCGATCGCAGGACCTCGAGGCGGCGCAACTGCACCTGGTCCTCATTCTCTCCCTCCGCATGGCCTGGGAACTGGGTTGTATAGGCTTTATCGACGTCGGCGTTATAGATCGGCCGTCCGTTTACAGTGGCCGCTACATCGGGAGACGCCGCACTTCTGCACCCGATAAAGGCCAGACTGCCGCACAGTAACGCGGCTACGGCCGCAACACGGAAATTAATCATCAATGACATTTTTATTATAGTGATGACCGCCGCCGCGCAGCGATCCGCTAATCTCAACAAGGTGGAACACACAAGATCGCAGCAGCTCTTCGAACGCGCCCGGCTTTCGATCCCAGGCGGCGTGAACTCGCCCGTACGAGCTTATCGCAGTGTAGGCGGTACTCCGCCCTTCATCGCACGCGGCGAGGGATCTCACATCTTCGATGTCGACGGGAACGAATACATCGATTACGTCGGCTCCTGGGGACCGCTTATTCTCGGTCACAGGCATCCGGTAATCCTTGATGCCCTGAACCATGCGATCTCCCGAGGAACGAGCTTCGGCGCACCGACGGAACAGGAGATCGAACTCGCCGAGACCGTGCGGGAGATGTTCCCGTCCATCGAGATGGTCCGTCTGGTCAATTCAGGGACTGAGGCGACGATGAGCGCGCTGCGGGTGGCCCGCGGATTCACCAATCGCGACCTGACGATCAAATTCGAAGGCTGTTATCACGGGCACGTCGATTCCCTTCTCGTGAAGGCCGGCTCTGGCGTTGCCACGCTCGGGCTTCCCGATTCTCCCGGCGTTCCGAAAGGCTTCAGCGACACAACACTGACCGTGCCTTTTAACAATATTGATGCGGTGGACGCGGCTTTTCAGGCGCATCGGGACAAGATTGCTGCCGTGATAGTCGAGCCGATCTGCGGAAACATGGGCTGCATTCCGCCGATCGGCAATTTCCTCGGGGACCTTCGCCGCATCACTGCGGAGAATGATGCCCTGCTGATCTTCGACGAAGTAATGACCGGATTCCGGGTTGCCCCCGGCGGCGCGCAGCAGCTTTACGACCTCAAACCCGATCTCACTACTTTGGGCAAGGTAATCGGCGGCGGGCTCCCGATCGCCGCCTACGGAGGGCGGCGCGACATCATGACCCACGTCGCTCCCAGCGGGCCTATTTACCAGGCCGGAACTCTGTCGGGCAACCCGCTCGCGGTCAGTGCGGGGCTGGCCACCATCCGTCATCTTCAGGCGCATCCGGAAATCTACGATCGGCTCAATCGCTCGACGGGGGCTTTGGCTGCTTGTGCGCCGGAGGAGATTACGGTAAATCGGGTCGGATCGATGATGACGTGGTTCTTTACGGATCAGCCGGTCACGGATTCAGATTCAGCCAAGCTTAGTAATATCAAACAGTTCAGCCGATTTTTTCATGCGATGCTGGAGCGTGGAATCTACCTTCCGCCTTCGCAATACGAGGCTCTGTTTGTCTCCGCCGCGCATACTGACGCTGACATTTCGAGGACCATCGAGGCAGCCCGGGAGAGTTTTGCAATCGCATTGTCATAATTTCGTGTCAACGTAAGAGCTTTCATGCTTGAAACGATCATTGCAGCCCGAAAACTGGAGAAGTTCTATGGAGAATCCGGCGAAAACGTAATCCAAGTCATCGCTCCCACCGATATTTCGGTACACGCGGGCGAGATTCTGGCGGTGCTGGGACCTTCGGGGTCCGGCAAATCCACGCTGCTCCGTATGCTCACCGGGCTGTCCAAACCGTCGGCCGGCGAGGTTCTGTGGCACGGGAACCCGGTGGCCAACCAGTCGCCGAACGTTTCGATTGTGTTTCAGAGCTTCGCGCTATTCCCGTGGCTTACCGTGCTGGATAACGTGGAAGCGCCGCTGAAAGCACGTGGCATTGGGGAGATTGAGCGCCGCAAAAGAAGCCTGAAGATTCTCGAAACGGTTGGTCTTGACGGTTTTGAGGCCGCCTACCCGAAGGAACTCTCCGGCGGCATGAAGCAGCGGGTCGGGTTCGCGCGGGCGCTCGTGGTCGAGCCCGAGGTGCTGTTCATGGATGAGCCCTTCTCTGCCCTCGACGTCCTCACGGCCGAGAACCTGCGCAGCGAACTGCTGGAACTGTGGGGCAACAAGTCGATTCCAACGCGGGCTGTTTACATCGTCACGCACAATATCGAAGAAGCGGTTCTGCTGGCGGACCGGATCATCGTTCTTGGGAAGAATCCGGGCCGGATCCGGACGGATTTTCAGGTGGGACTTCCCCAACCGCGAGATCGGAAATCGGCCGGTTTTGTCCAGATCGTGGATTATGTTTACAAGGTTCTGACGCAGCCTGACGCGGCTCCACAGATCGCGCCGGAGACGGGGACCAGCGTTGCCCCGCCCCGGGCGAAATATCCGATGCTTCCGCACGCCCGGCCGGGTGGAATCAGCGGCATGCTGGAGATCCTCGCGGATCGCGGCGGGCACGATGACATTTATCAGTTAGCAGACCACCTCTCTTTTGAAATCGACGATGTATTGCCCATTGTCGAAGCTGCTTCGATGCTCGGCTTCCTGCATGTTTCGGAGGGCGATGTCGAACTTACGCCGGCGGGCCACCAGTATGTCGAAGCCGACATCGCCGACAGGAAGGAGACGTTCGGCAAAGCCGCTCTGGAGCACGTCACTCTGGTGCGGCAGATCAGGCGCGCCCTCGAATCGAAGTCGAACCACACGCTGCCCGACGAATTCTTCCATGACACGCTCGATGAACACTTCAGTGAACAGGAAACGGTTCAACAGCTGGAGACCGCCATCAACTGGGGCCGCTATGCCGGTTTATTCGACTACGATGCCCCGAGCCGCAAGTTCTATATCCCGGAAGGGGAAGAAGCGGTGGTGGCTTGACGCCCGCATTGCTTGCCGACCGGATTTCTCTTAAGAGAACCTGGCCGGTGGTTATCGATATCCTGGTCTTTGGCGCGGTACTGGCGGCGTTCTACGGCGTCCTGACAATCGCACATTACTGGCTGGGACAGGCGACTCCGGTCACCGAAATTTCGCGTTCGCTCTGGAGCCTGCCCCGCTACGCCTTCTATTCATTGGTCCGCATGACGCTGGCGTACTTTCTCAGTCTGGTTTTCGCCATTGGATACGGCTCGGTGGCTGCCTACAATCGTAGGCTGCAGCCGTTCATGATTGCGGTCCTCGACATTCTGCAATCGATTCCCGTGTTGAGTTTCCTGCCGAGCGTGATGCTGGCGATGGTTTCGCTGTTCCCGGATAAACAGTTGGGAGTGGAACTGGGATCGATCATCCTCATCTTTACGGGACAGGTCTGGAACCTGGCGTTCAGTTACTACTCGTCCCTGAAGTCGATCCCCCGCGAGTTGCGTGAAGCGTCGACGATTTATCGTTTCGGCAAATGGCAGCGTTTTTTCCAGTTGGAGCTTCCTTACGGCGTCATCGGATTGATCTGGAATTCCATTGTCTCGGTGGCGGGCGGCTGGTTCTTCCTGATGGCTTGCGAGATGTTTGTGCTGGGTAAGCGCGATTTCCGGCTGCCGGGACTGGGCTCCTGGCTGCAGACGGCTGCCGACAATGGAGACACCTGGTCGATGCTTTGGGGTCTGGCGGCGATGGTTACCGTGATACTGCTGATCGATCAGCTGGTCTGGCGACCGGCCATTGCATGGTCGAGCAAATTCAAATTCGAGCAGGTGGAGAGCGCCGATGTGCCGACGTCTCCTCTATTGCATATCCTGCGAAATTCGCACGCGCTTGAAGTCTTTCGCGAAAAAACCATCGAGCCACTGAGTGAGAAACTCAGCCTTTACTTCGCTCGCCGGAAGCGCGCGGCCGTGGCTCCAACACCCCCTCCAGCCTGGCTGAAATCGATCGGGGCGATTGCCGCGCTCGGTTTAATTGCGGTGGTGGGTTACGGTGTTGTGAAGGCGTTTGCGCTCTTGCGAGGGATCGACGGGCCCGAAGTCCGCGGCGTACTGGCCGGCGCGGGAGCGACGTTTCTGCGCGTGAATATTTCCCTGCTGATCGCTTCGGCGTGGACCATCCCGGCCGGCGTTGCCATCGGTTTCAACCCGCGTCTCGCGCGGTTCCTGCAGCCCGTTACACAAGTCGCGGCTTCGGTCCCCGCGACGGCCCTGTTTCCGGTCCTGCTGCTCGCCATCGTCCAACTTGGCGGCGGACTTGGCGTCGGCTCGGTGTTGCTCATGCTGCTCGGTACTCAGTGGTACATCCTGTTCAACGTGATTGCGGGCGCGAGCGCCATTCCTTCGGATCTTCGTGAGGTTGCCGATCTGTTTCACTTTAGCCGCGCCGATCGATGGCGTATCGTGATCCTTCCCGGCATTTTCCCTTACCTCGTCACTGGTTTGGTAACTGCTTCGGGTGGGGCATGGAACGCGAGCATCGTGGCCGAGTATTTTCATTTCAAGGGTAAGGTGATGTCGACCGTCGGACTGGGCGCGCAGATCAGTGCGGCTACCGATAGCGGACGCTTCGACGCGCTTCTGCTGGCGACGGTCGTCATGGCCACGATGGTCGTCTGTACGAATCGCCTGGTCTGGCGCCCTTTGTATCGTCTGTCGGAGACTAAGTACCGGCTCGAAAGCTAACGCGACTTGAAGTCGGTTTAACGGCTATCGACTGAAAGTCGCCTGAAGAGCGCTCTTGCCCTGCCTCAGCACAAGTGTCCGCATGAGTGCGGACACGGCACGCTGAGAGCGTGCGCCACAAATGCTGGAGGCTGACCGCCTGAAATAAAGCGCCCATGCAGGTAAAATAAAGCACCCATGTTTGCGCTGTTGCCATGGATCGCGCTTGCCCTGACCTTAGCTCCTGCGATTCTGTGGAAACCAATTCCCCGCAGCCGGGCCCGATTTCGGGCGGCGTTCGGCTTCCTGGCTCTGTGGCTGGTGCTCCAGGTCTGCATGTCCGCGGCTACATACTGGGGCCTGAGCCTTCTTGCGGCGCAGCAAATCGCCGTTGCCCTGATCGGATTAGCGGCCGTGCAGGTGGTGGCGGGCGTTACGTTCGATTTCGTGGTGGAGAAAAAGCACGTACCGAGGTTTGCGGCGGAGATGGTCGTGGTCGCGTGCTACATCCTGATCCTCTTCAATCTTTTCTACAATCTCGGCATCAACGTCACCGGAATATTCGCGACCTCCGCGGTTGCGACGGCGGTGATCGGTCTGGCATTGCAGGATATGCTCGGCAATATCGCGAGCGGAATCGCGCTCGAGTTCGAAAGCGATATC
>JBEKTF010000027.1:0-38862 GCA_049516355.1 Bryobacteraceae bacterium
GCGTGCTGGAGGCGTTGATCTCGGAGATGTCCTTCGCCTGCGGCCCCAGATCGTCGAGAAGATGCTGCATGGCTCGCGCACGCGCGCTGCGGTCGCTTTCGGTCTGTTCTTCGGTCACTCCGCTCAAGACAGGCAAATGGAATCGCACGCGCGGCGGGAGTGATAGCAGAACACCGTCGATATCGATGAGCGAAAACCGGTAGCGCGTGCTGCCCGCGATCGGTAGTTTCGCGAACGCCACGGGGGTGCGCTCCGTCACGTTGACGACGATCCGGCCAGGCCAGACGCGCGAGAGGGATGCGGAGTTTATCCAATCGATGGCGAGCAGACGCCTGCGCCGCTCGGCCAGGGGGATGTGAAAAACGCTAGCGCCGAAGTCCTGCGCGAAGACCGATTGAATGCGCGCGCGGCTGGCATAGACGGCGCCGTGAATTTCGAGGTTGGCGCACGACGGCGCATCAGCCGGGCATTCCAGTTCAAAGCGCGGATCGTGCAGCAGGAACGAGTTCACGCTCTTTCCGGCCACGGCAACGCCGGTAACGATGACAGCCCACACGAGAAGGCGAACGGCGCGGCGCCATGTCAGTCTCGGTTTGGGCGGCGGAATTGGCCTAGGCATCCAGTCTCTCCAGAATTTTGTCGCCTAACTGCGATACGCTGCCTGCGCCAAGCGTCAAAATCATATCCCCGGGCTCGACACCCTGCACGATCATGTCGACACCGGCGGCGTTCGAGCCTGCATACTCGGCGCCGCGATGGCCGAACTGGCGCATTCGCTCCACCAGAACCTCAGCGGTTACGCCCTCGATCGGTTTCTCGGAAGCCCCGTAGATATCGAGCACGAGGACCCGATCGGCCTGATGAAATGCGCGCGCGAAATCGTCCAGAAGATGGAATGTTCGCGAATACCTGTGCGGCTGAAAGAGAACATGCATTCGGCCGCGGCAACACGATTTCGCCGCCGCGAGCGTGGCACGAATTTCGGTCGGGTGGTGGCCGTAATCGTCGACCACGGCGACTCCCTTCGCGGTCCCCCGCAATTCGAATCTGCGGGCAACGCCGGTGAACTTTCGCAGACCCTCGCGAATGACATCGGGCGCGACATGCAGTTCGAGCGCGACCGCAACCGCGGCCGTCGCATTCAGTACGTTGTGCTCGCCGGGAATATTCAAATGGAATTCACCGAGATGCGCGGTGCGCGAGCGCAGGCTGAAACGGCTGTGAAAATTCCCGCATTCCAGGATGCCCGGCTGATAGTCCGCCTGAGAGTTTCGGCCGTAAGTAATGGTTCGCCGCTTGACGTCCGGGAGGATGCTCTGCACATTCTCGTCGTCGAGACAGAGAATCGCCGCGCCGTAGAAGGGAACTTTATTGACGAATTCCGTGAACGCCCGACGAATCGCGCCGAGGTCCACGTAATGATCCAGATGCTCGCGATCGATGTTCGTAACGATGGCAAAGATCGGCGAGAGTTTGAGAAACGATCCGTCGCTTTCATCGGCCTCGACTACCAGGAAATCGCTTTTGCCGACGCGCGCATTCGATCCACCCATGGCTGCTACTTTGCCTCCGACAACAACCGTGGGGTCGACGCCCGCATGACTCAGGATGGTTGCGATCATCGAAGTGGTGGTCGTCTTGCCGTGACTGCCTGCTACCGCGATACCGTATTTCAGGCGCATCAGCTCCGCGAGCAACTCACCGCGCGGGATGACCGGAATCTGCAGACGGCGGGCTTCCTGCACTTCGGGATTCGACTCCTCGACCGCCGAGCTGACCACCAGGGCTTTCGCACCCGCCACGTTCTCCGCGTTGTGACCCTCGTAAATGGTTGCTCCGAGCGTGGCGAGACGGTCGGTTGTGGGAGAAAGCCGGAGGTCCGATCCCGAGATCGTGTAACCCAGGTTCAGCAGCACTTCGGCGATACCGCTCATTCCGATTCCGCCGATCCCCGCGAAGTGAAAGTGCTGTTTCGAAAAAAACATTCTAATCTCTTATTGTTTCGGGCATCGTCGGGGTCTGTCAACGTGCGTTTGCCGATTCCACCAAAATATCCGCTGCGCGGCGCGCCGCACCCGGATGGGCCAGCTTTCGCGCGCATTCGCCCATCGCCTCCAAACGCGCCCTGTCCTGAAATAAGTCAGTTACGGCACCGAAGAAACGCTGGCCGTTCCAATCCCTGTCAAGCGACATCAGAGCCGCCCCGGCCCGTTCGAACGCTTCGGCGTTCTTCAACTGGTGCTGGTCGGCCGCGAACGGAAACGGAATCAGAACGGAAGCCTTGCCGGCGGCTGCCAATTCCGAAACCGCGCCTGCGCCCGACCGGCAAACGACGAGATCGGCTTGCGCAAAAGCGCCCGCCATGTCCGGAATGAACGGGGCCACTTCGCCGGCGAGCCCGGTTTCGCGAAACCCGGCCACGATGGATTCGTACATGGAAGATCCGGTCTGATGAATGAACCGCACGGGCAAGCCAGCCTCTCGGAACAGCGGCCAGCTCTGGCGCGCCGCCTCATTCAACGTGCGAGACCCCTGGCTTCCCCCCGTAATCAACACCGTAAAATCACCCTCGTACTTCTTACGCACCGCAAAAAACTCTTCGCGCACGGGAAGCCCGGTCAGTTCCGTCCGGCCTTGCGGGAAAAACCGCGCCGTCTCCTCGAAGTTGATCAGCGCGCGCTTCACCCAACGCGCGATATGCCGGTTGGTAAATCCCGGCACCGCGTTCGGTTCCATTACGACCACCGGCACGCCGCGCAACAACGCCGCGAGTACTGGTGGACCGGCAACATAACCACCCATGCTGAATACCGCCGCAGGTTTCCATTCGGCGAAGCGCGCGATCTGCCCAGCCGTCTCGCCGATCAGTTGCCACAAGCTCACGAGGCGGGTCACCAGCCCTAAATTTTTGATTCCGCCGACCCGAATCTTTTCGAATGGGAACCCCGCCGCGGGCACCAGCCGGCTCTCAACCCCGCGCTCCGTCCCGACAAACAGAACCCGATACCCCATGCGGCAAACTTCACGCGCCACCGCGATTGAGGGAATGACATGTCCACCAGTTCCCCCACCAGCCATCACGAAGAGAGGGGGAGTTTCACCAGATTGCGCCGCGTTCACCCCGCGTGCTCCGAAACGTTGAGCAGAATTCCCAGCGAGGCCAGTGTCACAAGAAGCGAACTTCCGCCAAAACTGATCATCGGCAGCGGGATGCCCTTCGTCGGCACCATTCCAAGCACGACGCTCATGTTGAAGAAAGCCTGGAAGACCAGCATAGTGGTCACACCCAATGCCAGATAGCGCCCGAACTCATCCGGGATCAGGACCGTCGCGCGAATGCCCCGCCACAGGATGATCATAAACCCAACCAGCAGTGCAGCGGAGCCGAACAGTCCGAATTCCTCGCCCACCACCGCGTAAATCGTATCGGTGTGCGCTTCGGGCAAATAGAAAAGTTTCTGCCGGCCCTGCATCAATCCGACTCCCATCGGGCCGCCCGATCCGACCGCGATTTTCGCCTGCTCCGATTGGTAATTCGTATCCCGCGCGGTGATGGATTTCTTCATTTGCGCGCGTATCCATCCATGCGTGTCGATCTTGTCGACAATTTTGAAGTGCGGGTCCATGTAGCTGATCACGCGCACCAGGCGGTAGGGTTTGGCCGCGATTGCAGCGCCGCATCCGACGACGCCGACGAAAAAAGCGATTACGATATAGCGCGATTCCAATCCTGCGACAAAGAAAATAACCGCTGCCGTGCCGACCAGCACGATCGCGGTTCCGAGGTCCGCCACAACTACCGCCATCGTTACAAACCCCAGCGCCAGAAACGCCGGCAGCAATGTGTAGCGGCTGTTGATGGCGCGCGATCGCTGGGCGATGAAATAGGCGAGGAACAACGTCAACGCGGGTTTCGCGAACTCGGACGGCTGCAATCCGCCGAAAGGACCGAAGCGAATCCAGCGGTGTTGTTTGGGATCGGCGAAGTAAACCACCGCGAGCAGTATCATCACTAGGCCCATCGCCGTGAACGCAACGGCGGGCGTCTGCAGTTTGCGGTAGTTCAGCCGCTTCATGAACATCATCAGCGGAATCGCGATGCCAATCCATATCAGTTGGCGCAGCGCGAAATAGTAGCTCGATCCCATGCGGATATCCGCCACCACGGAGGAAGCGCTGTAGATCATCAGAGCGCCGAAGAGCACCATGAGGACTACCGTGCTGAAAAGAATCCAATCCGTCTTAAGCCGCTGCGCCATGTTTCTGTAATCCGTTCACAAGATCTTTGAAAACCCGTCCGCGATGTTCATAACTCTGAAACTGATCGAAGCTCGCGCAGGCCGGAGCAAGAAGCACGGTATCTCCTGGATGCGCATGCTTCCAGGCTTCCGCGACCGCGTTTTCGAGCGTGGCTGATCTAACGATACGAACCGCGCCTTCGAGCTGCGACGCAATTTTTTCCGCCGCCGCCCCGATGAGCAGTGCCGCATGCGCTTTCCGCTGCAGCCGGTCGCGCAGCGCGGTGTAATCGCTGCCCTTGTCTTTGCCGCCGAGGATCACCCAGAGCCCGCCAGGGAAGGAATCGAGCGCCTTCATGGTGGCGTCGACGCTGGTGGCTTTCGAATCGTTATAGAAGCGCACGCCGTCAATCTCGGCAACAAACTCAAGCCGGTGCTCGACGGCCTGGAACGTTTTCACGGCAGCCACGATGTCTCTTTTGGCAACGCCGGCGATTTCCGCCGCGGCGGCTGCCGCCATCACGTTTTCCGCGTTATGCATGCCTGGAATCGGGACATCGGCGAGCGGCATCAGTTCGCCAATGTTGCGGCCGCTGAACCATACCGGCGTGGCAGGCGTGATCGCGGCAAATGAACGGCAAACCGCATCGTCGGCATTCAGTACGGCGTAGTCGCCGGGTTGCTGGGTGCGGAATAGATTCCCTTTCGCCGCCGCATAGTTCTCGAAGGTATAGTGCCGATCCAGATGGTTCTGCGTCACGTTCAGGCAGACACCAACGTGGGCCCGGAACGTCCGGATGGTTTCGAGTTGAAAGCTGGAGAGTTCCAGAACGTTCCATTGATCCGCACGCGACGTTTCCGTCATGGCGATCACCGGTGTCCCGATGTTTCCACCCACCTGGACCGGCGTGCCGGCACTTTGCAAAATGTGTCCGACGAGTGAAGTTGTGGTGGTTTTTCCGTTCGTTCCCGTGATGCCGATCACTGGACCCAGAAGATAGGGCGCGGCGAATTCCACTTCCCCGATCACCGTCACTCCTCGTTCTTTCGCGCGCACAATGCCTGGCAAATCGAGAGGCACACCTGGCGATGGCACGATCAAATCCCAGCTCTCATCGAAGAGCTCGTCCGTTTGCAGCTGGAATCCGGCAACGTCATGCGGCCGCAGATCGGTTGCCGTCACTTCGGCTCCGCGAGCGTGCAGGAACTCGAAGACCGCGCGACCGGACTTCTCCATACCTACGACCAGGACTTTGTTGCCGGCGCTCATCTCAGTTTCAAAGTGGTCAAGGCGAACAGAGCCATCACCAGGCCCGCAATCCAGAACCGCGCGATAATCTTCGATTCCTGCCATCCCAGCGCCTCGAAGTGATGATGAATGGGCGCCATTTTGAAAATTCTTTTCCCCTTCCGCAGCTTGTAGCTTCCGACCTGCAGGATCACGCTCATCATTTCCACCACGAACATGCCCGCGATGAAGATCAGCAGGATTTCCTGCTTGATCAACACCGCGACCACGCCCATCGCTCCACCAAGCGAAAGCGATCCGACATCGCCCATGAAAATATCCGCCGGGTGCGCATTCCACCAGAGGAATCCGAGGCTCGCCCCCGTCATGGACCCGCAGAAAATTGTCAATTCGGCCGTGCGCGGATTGCGCGCGAGCTGGAGATAATTCGCGAGTTCGCGATTACCGCTTGTATACGCAAGGATCGTCAACGCGCCCGCCGAAATCACCATGAGCCCGATGGCGAGGCCATCGAGGCCATCCGTAATATTCACGGCATTGCTCGAGCCCACCACCACCAGTACCACGAAGAGATAGAACGGCGCGAAACCGAGCACATACGTGATCGGGTTTCCCATGAGCGAATGAATCAGCAGATCCGGGTGGATCTGCTTGATGAAGGGCACATTGAGCGTCGTCGTATACGCGCCGTAATATTGCATGAGCGCCAGCACGCCCGTGATGACCGCGGCTACGAGCATCTGCATCGCGAACTTCCGCTTCGCCGTCAACCCGAGATTGCGCTTGTTCATGACCTTCGCGTAATCGTCGATGAATCCGATTGCGCCGAACGCCAGCAGCGCAAACATGGCGATCCAGCAATAGAGTTGCCGGAGATCCGCCCAGAGCAGCGTCGGGACCACGATGCTGATGACGATCAAAATTCCGCCCATGGTCGGGGTGCCCGCTTTCTTCTGATGGGACTTCGGACCATCTTCGCGAATATGCTGGCCGATTTGAAATTCGCGCAGCTTTTGGATCAGCCACGGGCCAAGAAGAACGCACAGAAACAGCGATGTGAGGCTGGCAAATAAAGTCCGCGACGTGACATAGCGAAACACGCGGAACGGCCCCACGAGCGGGTACAGTTTTTCGTAAAAAAGCCAGTAGAGCATCGATTACGCTTTCATTTCCCCGAACGCCCGTCCCAAAGCTTGTTCCACCTGCACGCCGCGTGATCCTTTGAAGAGAACCGCATCGCCCGGACGAACGTACTGCCGAAGGAACTCTCCCGCGTCTTCAGCCGAATCGAAAAAGAACGCGGCGCTGTCCGACAGTCCCGCTTTCATGGCCGCATCGACCATGAGGCGGGCAGCGCCGCGTATGCCAAAGACGGCATCAATGCCCTGCTCCACGGCGAATTCTCCGATACCGCGGTGCAGGGTCCCGGCCTCGCGGCCAAGTTCGAGCATTTCGCCCAACACGGCAATTCTGCGGCGCGCGGGCGTGCCCCGAAGCACTTCCAGCATGGAGCGCATGGCTTCGGGGTTTGCGTTATAGCTATCGTTGATAATCGTGACGCCGCCGCGTTCGAAGCGCTCGCCGCGCATCTTTCCCACCGCGAGCTTCCGCACGGCATCGGCCAATCTTTCGGGTGCGATGCCCCGGGCATTCGCGACTGCAATGGCGGCCAGTACGTTGCTGACACCATGGCGGCCGGCAAGCGGCGATTCAAAATCGACACCGAGACAGCGGAAATGCGTACTATTTGGACACAAGTGCAAATTCTCCGCGCGAACTTCCGCATCTTCCGCAAAACCAAACAAAATCGAACGCCCAGGATGTATATCCTTGAAGGCTCGGACGCGAGCATCGTCCGCATTCAGAACGGCGATTCCATTGGCCGGAAGCTCTTCGATCAGTTCGCGCTTTGCCCGCGCCACGCCGTCAATGCCGTCCGCGAAGTACTCGGCATGCGCCCAGCCTACGTTCGTTACCACTCCGATCTGTGGTTTGGCGATTTGCGCGAGGGCGCGAATTTCACCTTCGTGATTCATCCCCATTTCGATTACGGCGGCGCGGCAATCGTCCGGCAGGCGCAGTATGGAAAGCGGCACGCCGAAGTGGTTGTTGTAATTGCCGATGGTGCGCCCGGTCCGGAACCCAACACTCAACAAGCTCGCAATGGCGTCTTTGGTGGTGGTCTTGCCTGCACTTCCCGTCACGCCGATAACGGTCCCGGCCCATCGCTCCCTGGTCTTGCGCGCCAGTTGCTGGAGCGCGGCAAGAGTATCGGGCACGACTAGCTGGAAGATTTTCGCATCGACTGGGTGCTCGACGACCGCGACAGCAGCGCCCTTATCGAGAACATTTTCGACGTAATCGTGACCGTCGTTTTTGGGGCCGCGTAATGCGAAGAAACAGTCTCCAGGATTCACGGTGCGGCTGTCTATACTCCATCCGGATACAACGCTCCATCCTGAAACGGTCACATCGCCATGATTCGGTTTTGCGGCTCCGATGGCCTCGGCGATTGCCGCTATGGAAAGGGTCATCGCGAAGCTCCCCCGTGCGTTTCCATTTCTTCACTACCGTTCTTTATGCCGAACCCAAAGCTGCGCAACGCTTCGCGCGCGACTTCCCTGTCGTCGAAATGGATGGTCCGATCGCGGAAGATCTGGTACGTTTCGTGGCCTTTCCCCGCGAGGATCACGACGTCGCCCGCGTGCGCTTCTTCAATCGCTTTGCGAATTGCGGCCGCGCGATCGGGTTCCACGATGGTTCGGGCATTGGTGCGACGCAAGCCCACCAGCGCATCGTTCATGATCTGCAGCGGCTCTTCGGAGCGCGGATTGTCACTGGTGAGAATGACAAGATCGCTCAGTTCGCCGGCCGCTTGTCCCATCAGCGGCCTCTTGGCGCGATCGCGATCGCCCCCGCATCCGAACAGCGTGATCACGCGCCTGGCGTTCAGAGTGCGCGCGACGGAGATCGCGTTCCGCAAGGCGTCCTCTGTGTGCGAATAATCCACCACTACCGCGAACGGCTGGCCTTCATCGACCCGTTCGAAGCGCCCCGGAACGCCGGCGCACGCTTCGATCCCGCGCGTTATTACTTCGGGCGTGAGCTGAAAAGTCATCCCCACGCAACAGGCTGCAAGTATGTTGTAAACGTTGACCTTCCCGATCAGCGGCGAGTTGATCTCGAACCGCAATTTGTCGAACGTGACCTCGAAGCGCAATCCGTTCAGCCCGGAGTGAATGTTCCGGGCGCGCACCATGGCCTCGTTGCCAAGCCCATACGAAAGCAATTCCGCGTTGGTTCCGATCGCAGAAAGTCTCCGGCCCCAGTCATCGTCGCGATTGATCACCGCATATCGCGGCGGCGGACCACCGGAGCCCGTGAAGAGTAACCGCTTCGCCGCAAAGTAATCTTCCATTGTCCGGTGGAAATCGAGATGATCCTGGGTGAGATTGGTGAAGACGGCCGTTTGAAAATGCAAGCCGTAAATACGCCCGAGCGCCAGCGCGTGCGAGGAGACTTCCATCGTCGCGGCCTTCGAATTCGCGTCGCGCGTGCCCAGCGCGTCGAGCTCTGCCAGCATCCTGTGCAGATCGAGCGATTCGGGCGTGGTGTTGGCGGCAGGGAAGATTTTAGGACCCAAATGGTACTCGATCGTGCCAGCCAGCATTGTGGTTCTGCCTGCCGTGCGCAGGATCGAGTCGACGAGATAACTCGTCGTTGTCTTGCCATTCGTTCCTGTAATCCCGGTCAGCGGGATCTTCTCGTCGAGCCTTCCGTAGAAAGCCTTCGAGGCCAGCGCCAGAGCGTGGCGCCCGTGCTCGACTTCGAGCCAGGGGGCGGAGAATCCGGCAGGCGCCGATAGTTCACTGACGATCGCAATCGCTCCTTTCTTTATGGCTTGCGCCGCGAACTCACGCCCGTCCACGCGCGATCCGGGAAACGCGAAGAACAAGTATCCGGGCTCGATACGTCGGGAATCGTAATCGAGTCCCTTAACTTGCGTTTGAGCGAGCAGGGGCGGCAACTCCGTCCGTAACGGAACTTCCGCCAGCAACTCGCTTGTAGTCATATCGTCGTTGTCAAATAATCGCTGTTCAAATAAAACTCAACGCGTGAATACAATCCTGATTTGTTCGCCCTGACGCAATGGACTCCCCGGCAACGGCACCTGCGCCCTCGCTACACCGCTACCTTCTATCATGACGTCAATTCCACTCGCCGCGGATTCTTCCACCACGGAGCGCATGGATTTCCCGCGAAAATCGGGGACTGTCGGGCCGATGGCTTTTACTGCAACGGCACCGGCGGCAAGATCGCCGGCCTTACCCTTCGCTGGGGGTATTTCGTCTGGATCCGGCGCTGGCTTCATTTGTTCGGCGAGTAATTGCTTCACGCTCGGATCCTGTTCTTCCATGATGCTCGGCCCACCCAGATCCGCAATCGCAAGATCACCTGCAAACTCGCCTGGTTTTTCTTTCGCCGGTTTTTTCGTGGCCACCAATTCCTGCGGAATATCTTTCGGCACATCCAGCATGCGCAGCGCCTCGGTCATGATCTTCTGGAATACCGGTGCGGCCGCATCGGCTCCCTGGCCGTTTTCGCCCGATGTATTGTGGACCGTTACCAGTACCACCAGCGCCGGATTCGTCACGGGCGCGAAGCCGAGAAACGAAGCGTTGTAATTGTGCGTGTAGTGGTGCGTCGCGGAATCGAAGATCTGCGCGGTGCCGGTTTTTCCGCCCGAAGTATATCCATCGAGTCTGGCATGTACTCGGCCAGTGCCCCGCAACACGACGCCTTCCATCATGCTGCGCATCGTAATCGCCGTTTCGGGTTTGAGCACGCGGACAGGTGGTTCGACGGGCTCGACTTTATCGCCGCGCTTCAAAACCAACCTCGGTCTCACGAGCATGCCGCCGTTCGCGATCACCGCGCCCAACCGCGCCAACTGTACTGAGGTCACGCTCACTTCCTGTCCCATCGAGATCGACGCAAGGGAAGTCGTGCCCCACTTGTCGAGTGTCCTCAGCTTGCCCGCCGACTCCGCCGGAACCGGGAGCCCCACCTTTTGTCCAAACCCCAGACGCCGCGCGTACTCATACATATTTTCCCTGCCCACGTGACTGCCGATCATGATGGCGCCGATGTTGCTCGATTTTTCGAGCACCTCCGCCATCGTGATCGTGCCGTATCCATGATGCGATTCGTGAATGACGCGGCCCGGCAGAACGAGGACCCCGTTGCCCGTCGGGATCAGCGTATCCGGCCGAAGATTGGTGGTCTCGAGTGCGGCACTCAGCGTAACAACTTTAAAGACAGACCCCGGCTCGAAAGGAACCGAAGCGCCGAGATTGAACCGCGCAATCGGGTCGTCACCGGGTTTCGGCGGGAGATTTGGATCGTAATTCGGATAGTTCGCAAGCGCGAGGATCTCTCCCGTGTAGGGGTTCATCACGATTGCCGTACCGCTGCGCGCGTGCTTCGCTTCGACGCCGGCTTTCAACTCCTGTTCCGCGACATACTGCATACGCTCGTCGATGGTGAGCGTCAGCGGAACGCCCGCCTGCGCCTCCGACTCGACGTGCGAATCGAGTCCCCGATGCTTCACGTCCATGACCAGGCGCTCGGAACCGTCGCGGCCCTTGAGCACCGGGTCGAGAGCCCGCTCGATGCCGGCAGCGCCGTCTTCATCCTTATAGACAGCGCCCAAAACGTGCGAAGCCACCTCGCCTTTCGGGTAGTGGCGCATGCTTTCGGTGTGGAAGGTCACCCAGTCGAGATGCATCTCCTTCAGACGATCGGTTTCAAACGGATCGATTCTCCGTTTCACCCACATGAATCCTTTGTGATTCCGCCGCGCCCACTCGAGGCGGCTGAAGAGCACGCTCTGGTCAAGGTTCAGGGTGTTGCCGAGCACCTCGGTCGCGAGCTTGAGGTTTTCAATCTGTTGAGGATTCACGGAAACGGAAGCCACGGGAACGCTGATTGCGAGCGGCTGGCCGTTGCGATCGAGAATGGACCCGCGCGGCGCCGGAATATCGATCCTGTGCTCCTGCTGCGACCGCGCGATGGCGGCGTACTTCGCGTGCTGAATCACCTGCAGCGAGATCAGCTTCCCGAAGATCGCCAACGCCCATAAGAGCAGAATCGCGGCCAGCACGGTCAGCCTGTTGACCGCGGAACTTCGCCGCACAGGCAATAGTCCATTGTGCGGCGGATGCCGCCAGGGAGATTTGACCCGCTCCCGGAAGTCCACGGCTGCACGCTCCTTATCGAGCGCTCAATTGCGCTGGGACTGGCCCGCCCGAGGCCGGGGGTCGAACCTGGGCAAAGCTGCCATCGACGGACGGTACGTTGTCGAGATGGATCACCTGATCCGAAGCCGGGCTCGTCAGGCTGCGCGCCCGCGCCAGATTGTTCAAACGCGCGGGACTCAGCAGGCCCGCTTCCCTGACTTCGAGATCGCGTTTCTGATCGATCAGCGTTTGCCGTTCCGCCTTCAACGCCTCCAGCTTATAGCCCGCAAGAATGGCCCCGACGTGCGGCGCAATGATACTGACGCCCAGCATGAGCAGGACGCCCGCCGCGCCTACCGCCGACCAGCACTCTCCGCGCGCTTCGGGATCCGCTTGCCGGACCACGCGCGAGTTATCGATCTTCTTCGAATAGAAATAAATGTCGTCGTTGGGCAGAGCACGCAGGCGGAAGGGATCCGACTGCGCGCGAATACTCTCGCGCCGTGCTTTATTTGCGCTTGCTTCCTTTGCGCTTGTCACCCGAAAAAATGTTGCCAGCGTGGCCATGGCTCTTCGTCTTCCTCTTTACCGTCTATGAGTGTTCCTGGGCGTTAACGATTTCCACCGCGCGTAGTTTCGCGCTGCGCGACGGCGGGTTCATCCGGACTTCCTGCTCGCTGGGCACGATCGGTTTCTTTGTAAGAATCAACCCCCGACCTGTTCGCTTCAGCTCCCGGAAACTCTCTTTCACCTTGCGGTCTTCGAGCGACATGAAGGAGATGATGACGATCCGGCCGCCCGGCTTCACCATGCGGGGCGCGGCATTGAGCAACGCGTCCAACTCCTCCTGCTCGCGATTGACCACCATTCTCAGCGCCATGAAAGTACGAGTCGCGGGGTGCATAGGTCCCGTCCGAGGCACGGCCCGTTCCACTACACCCGCCAGGTGCAGTGTGCTCCGAATGGGCCGCGCTCGAACGATTGCTCCGGCTATCTTCCGCGCTCTCCTTTCTTCGCCGAGCTGGTGGAGCCAGTCGGCGATTGCCTTTTCGGCACTGTGGTTCAGCAGATCGGCCGCAGTCGTGCCATGGCTTTGATCCATGCGCATATCGAGAGGCCCCTCTGCCTGAAATGAAAATCCGCGCTCCGGGCCGGTGAGCTGAAACCGGCTCACCCCCAGGTCCGCAATCAACCCGTCCAGATCCGATTCGTCGAGTTCGGAGAACATCGCCTGCCGAAACTCGATCCGGTCCGCAAACTCCGCCGCGTTCTGCCGCGCGATCTCGAGCGACTCCGCATCCCGATCGCACGAGATCAGCTTTCCGCCCTGCGTCAGAAGCGCCGCAATCGCCTTTGTATGTCCACCCAGCCCGGCTGTGCAGTCGAGGTAGCGCCCGTACGGTTTCACCGCCAGATACTCCAGCGACTCGGCGAGCATGACCGGGTAATGTGGAATCATTCTTGATCACCGGTGTCCTCAACGGAGCCCTGCCCTCTCCAGCAAGTCCAGATCGTTAACCGTGTTTTCCATCGCCTGACGTTTCCGTGCCTGATACCGCGCTTCGGTCAGCACTTCCACGTGGCCCTTCGCTGCCATCAGGTGGAGATCCGTGCCTTCCATCTCCAGCTCCCGGCGCAGCTCAGGATGGAACACAATCCTGTTCTGGTTATCCATTTCGACGTCCCCACCAAGATCGCGGGCGTTGAAGAGGATGTTTTTCGCCGCGGCCGGGCTTGCCGTAAAACCATCGAAAAACTTTTCGTTCACCCGCCATTCCGAGATCGGGTATAGTGTCGCTATGTGTCGATCAAGGCTCGTCAGGAACAATTTGTTCTCCGGCAGGCTGTTGAAAAACTGTGCAAAAGCTGCGGGAAGTTTGAGTCTTCCCTTGTCATCGAGACGCCCGTTGAACCTGCCGCGGGGCAGCTCGATGGGCGCCGGATTCGTGACTGACTCTGCACTTTCCACTGGCTTCGACCACTTTTGATCCACTTTTTATCCACCGGGACCAATACTAGGGATTGTGGCACGACTGAGGTCGAGTTGCAAGAGTGTTTTTCAAACAAGTGTTGATAATTGTGTATGTTACGCAGGTACTACGAAATGCGTACGCGGAGCGATATACCGCTATTAGTGGGAAATATGGCGAAGGAATAGCGAAGATACAGGTGGCGGGTGAGTATCCCTTGCAAGCAGGTACCTATGCGGGCGCACTCGATTCGTGGGTGATCAACAGTACAGCAATCACATTGGGCCGGAAGCAATTGGGTATAGAATCAAGGACCTTGAAGCTCAATTTCCCGACGATTCCGCCTGTCTGGCGTCGAATGCAAAATCTGCAAGCGCATCGCGAAGCACCACCGTGTGGCCCGCCGCCGTTCGTACTCCTGCGATTTCTGCGGGCACCATGTTCACCCAACCGCCGGAACGATCTTCCACAAATCCTCGACGCCGTTGCGCCTATGGTTCCATGCGATCTACCTGATGTCTTCGACTCGCTGTGGAATCTCCGTGAAGCACTTGGAACGGCAGATCGATGAGCGCGCAGATCGCCATCCTGCAAAAATGCCACTTGCCGCGTGGATTTAATCTGCAATCACGGGCTCGAGGTACCGAGCGGTTGGGCTTCTCCTAAAACAGCCAGCCTTGCGCGTCTTCCGCTCCAGGAATTTCCCGCGATGGTGGGGCGGATTTCAGCCCATATCGTTCACGGACCGCGGCAATTCGTTCCCTGACCATCTCTCGCCACGGCCCTTTCAAATAAGGGTCGCGCTCATAGCGCTCCTGATAGCGACGCAACAGGTGAGGGAAGTTTTTTTCGAGAAACGGAAAAAATACCTTCCGCGAGCAAGGCATCAGGAAGAGAACTCCGCCTCCGAAATACGTCGCACCATGGTCGCGGGCAGCCTTCGCCAGGCGATTCAACCGTTCTTCCTGGTCCGTGATCAGAGGCATGATCGGATTCGGAAAAACGCCGACGGGAACGCCCGCCTCCGCAATCTTGCGCACCGCCTTGAGCCGTAGATCGGGACGCGGCGCACGGGGTTCGAGCATGCGCGCGAGGCCGACGTCGAGCGTCGTGATGGTCATGTTCACGCTCACCGTGTTCCGTTTGGCGATTTCTCGCAGAAGCGGAATATCTCTGGCGACGAGATCCGATTTTGTCGTGATCGAGAGCGCGATGCCGCTCTGCTCAGCGAAAACTTCGAGAGCCGCCTGTGTCCGCTTGAACTGGCGCTCCGCAGGTTGATAGGGGTCGGTGGCGGTGCCGATCGCAATGCCGCAGCCGCCGTCGATCCGTTTCAATTCCCGCCGCAGAATCTGCGGCACGTCGGACTTCGCGTAGATCTTGTCTTCGAACTCCACGCTCTCGCGCAGTTCCATGAATTCGTGCGTATAGCGCGCATAGCAGTACTGGCAGCCGAACTCGCAGCCTCGGTAGGGATTCAAACTCCACTCGAACGGCATGCCGGGCCTGGTCCGGTTCAGCAGGCTCTTCGATTGAATCTCGAAATACTGGACCACCCGCTTCGTTTCCAGCAGTTCGCTTTGAGCCGCAAGTTTGGCAATGCCGACCAGGCCCGGCGGGGGAGAATCGCCGAACAGCATGAACCCAGTATTCGCCTTTTATTCGCCTATGTCAACGGCATGAATATACTTGACACACCCAATATTTTCAGACATACTTGAGTTATGGAAGCCAAGCCAAAGACACTTCTGGAAGCGATTAAAGCCTATGAAAACATCGACTTCGCGCTTGGCGAAGCGACTGATTCCCGCTGGCCAAAGGGTGTCGCTTGCGCCCATTGCGGAACCAATTCTCCGATGTTCCTCAAAACCCGCAAAATTTGGAAGTGCTCGAAGTGCCGGAAGCAATTTTCGTTCAAAGCCGGAACTCTGCTTGAAGATTCCCCCATCGGCCTGAACAAATGGCTTCCTGCGATCTGGATGATTGCCAACGCTCGGAATGGCATCAGTTCCCATGAACTCGGACGCGCTATTGGCGTCACACAGAAAACTGCCTGGTTCATCCTTCACCGAATCCGGCTGGCAATGCAGGACGAACGCACTGGCGGGAAACTCGACGGCGAAGTGGAGATCGACGAATCGTTCATCGGAGGGAAAGCGCGTAACATGCACAAAGGCTCGCTCAGACGCCAGATGGCCAATGAGGGCGGATCGGGAAAAGAGATTGTGCTCGGAATGCTGGAACGCGGCGGCAAGGTTCGCGCCATTCACGTTCAGAAGCGGAGCAAACCGGTTCTGCATTCCCATGTTCGCCAGAATGTAGAGGCGGGCGCGGCGATTTTCACCGATGCGCTGAAGTCTTATGACGACCTGAACGAATTTGAACACAAGGTCGTGGATCACGCCGTCGAGTACGTTCGCGGCAACGTTCATACCAACACGATGGAGAACTTCTGGAGTCTCCTGAAACGCGATCTGAAGGGAACCTACATTTCGGTTGAACCGTTCCACTTGTTCCGATATCTGGATGAACAGGCGTTCCGGTATAACAATCGGCGGCACTCTGATGGCGAAGTTGTTAGCGACTACGAACGGTTCAAAGCGGCACTGGGACAAGTCACCGGACGACGATTGACCTATCGGAAATTGACCGCGAAGGAGGGAGAAACGACCAAATTCTGAATGGATTATTCGGCGACAGGGCCGGGGTCGTCGGATTTCGGCTTCTGCTTTGGTCCGCGCCGATGTGGGTTGAGCTTGGATTGTGCCTGATATGCGGCTTCGCGTCGCTGCATTTCTTCGCGCGGCACCTTTAGCACGCGACCGAGAAGCGATTTGAATGCGCGATATTCGCGGGACGTTTCCGGCTCGGCCTTCACTGGTTCGATAGTAGCGCATTATTGCGAGATTCCCCGAGTGATAGACTCTCCCGATGAAGATTCCCGGCCTTCAGGTTTTTGTTCGGTGCAACTGCGGAGCATCCATGATGCTCCCCGAGAAAACCCTTTGGCATACAGACGAAGACCCAGAGGGAAATTTACTCCGTACGCAAGCTGTAGCTCTTCCATGTCGGAGTTGCAAGCACGTGCTATTGCTAACGCGGGACGATAGTCGAGTCTCGGGTCACGGTCGACCGGAACTGCACCCACCGGAAACCGTTTATCTCGAATACATTCTAGGCTGCGAGGGATCAGGCTGCAAATTTCGAGCACCACTATATGTACAATGGTCCGCTGATACCACCGTAGAGGAGCGCCAAGCCTATATCGAATCCTGGAAATGGGATGACTTGCGCTGCCCGCAGGGACACGTAGTTTTGAACCCCGGATATGAGTGGAAGGATTAGCGCTCATACCAGGCGATCCCCTGCGAATAGCGCCGATGGATCTACCACCTGAACATGAATGATCAGATGGACATCGTGAATCTTTTCGCTGGCTTCCATCGGAGTCAATAGTCGATCCGTGGTCACCGCAATGCTGGTTACCAACGAATCATCCTCAAGCAGGCAGAAAAACGGGTCTTCGTCGTCTTGCGGCGGCCCGTCGATATTCGACATCGTCTCTGGCATCGTCAGCGAATCCAGGAGTGTCTTGATGCGGTTGTCTATGTCGCTCGCCATGCTTAATCAAATGTCCGGGGTTGTCCCTCCGAAGGAAGAGCACCTGCAAAGAACAGGTAAATCCTCCATTCTTGCTGACCAACGGCACAAATCTGTACCCAAGCCTTATGTGATCATCGGCTATATGCTCAACCCAAGTCTTGGGAGCCACCGCTGATGTTTCCCCTCTGCGGACTGGAACAATATGCCGAAATCCTTCGGGAAATCCTATCGCGTTCGGGGCAGGTTCCCAGACGGCATAATTGGTTTCAGATTGTTGTCTCAGGTTGGGGTGTTGCTTCCATAGTTCTGACAGTTGTCGGTGAAATTCCCTGCGGATGGCGTGTTTTTGCTTAACATTGCCGGAACCACTACTCGCACTCTCGGGTTTCAATGGACCCTTATAAATCAGCCTGAATTCCAGCACACACTCCCCCTCCGGCTCAAAATACTCAAGTATCTGAGTTAAAGGAAGTTTAACACTATTGGGTGTGTCAAGTATATTCATGCCATGTCAACTTGTGTGTCAAGCTTGTTGTTTAGTGCTACCGATCGACTCGCTGATTCCGGATATCGTCGCCTCGCTGCGCCGCTCGCCCAATCTGATCGTTGAAGCGGCTCCGGGCGCGGGAAAAACTACGCGGGTTCCTCCGGCTTTGTTCACCTTCGGCGGAACGGTTCTGGTGCTCGAACCGCGGCGGATCGCCGCGCGCATGGCCGCTCGCCGCGTGGCCGCCGAAATGGGCGAGGAACCGGGCGAAACCGTTGGTTACCAGGTGCGATTCGAAGACGCAACGAGCGCACGGACTCGTCTCCGCTTCCTTACAGAAGGCGTGCTGACGAGGCGGATGATTTCCGATCCCGAATTAGCGGGCGTGAGTGTGGTGGTGCTGGATGAATTCCATGAGCGGAGCATCGAAACTGACCTCGCGTTAGCCCTGTTACGCAGACTGCAGAAGACGAAGCGCCCGGACTTGCGCATCGTCATCATGTCGGCGACGCTCGACACCGGGCCTGTCGCTCGTTTTCTCGACGACTGCCCGGTACTGCGATCGGAGGGGCGCCAGTTCGATCTCACGATCGGTTACGAGCCGTATTCCGCGGCGGCTCTTGAAACTCGCGTAGCGTCGGCCCTGGAATCGGTGATCGTTTCGGAAAGTTCCGGACACGTGCTTGTTTTCCTTCCCGGCGCGGCCGAGATCCGCCAGGCTGCGCGCGCTTGCGAGGCACTCGCGCAGCGCCACGACTTCCTGATCACACCGCTTTATGGCGATCTCCCACCGGCCGAGCAGGATCGCGCCGTGCAAGCCTCCAGCCGCCGGAAGGTAATTCTCTCGACGAACATCGCCGAGAGTTCCATCACGATTGAAGGCGTGCGGGTGGTGATCGATTCGGGCCTGGCGCGCATCGCGAGCGATTCCACGTGGACCGGGCTGCCCTCGCTCGAAGTGAAGCGCATCAGCAAGGCCGCGGCCCGCCAGCGCGCAGGCCGGGCCGGCCGCACGGGAGCAGGCCGCGTGGTTCGGCTCTACACCATGGAAGACTTTCAGCGGCGCGCGGATCACGATGCGCCCGAGATCCTGCGCCGCGAGTTGTCGCAGATGTGCCTGCAACTCGAAGCTGGCGGCATCCACGATCCGCTGGAACTCGACTGGCTGGATACACCTCCCGCGAGTGCGCTGGCTGCGGCCGAATCGCTGCTCGACCGCCTGGGAGCGCGTGGCGAAGCGGCCGAAAAGATGGCGCGGCTTCCCTTACATCCGAGACTCGCCAGGTTGGTTTTGGATGGAGGAGAGGGTGGCTGCAGAGTAGCGGCGTTGTTAAGCAGTGGGCAACGAGTGCAGTCGAGCGATCTTTTTCACGCACTCGATGAACCATGGGATGGCCGCACGCGGGCCGTTTATGATCAACTGCGTCGTTATTCAGGCGAAAGACATTCACGCGAAAGTCATTCACGCGGAAAACGGGATGATGTTTCGCTTGCCCGCGCAGTGCTGGCGGCGTTTCCCGATCGTGTGGGCAGGCGTCGGACGGGAAGCGTCGTTCTTCTCTCCAACGGAAGTTCCGCGATTATGGCGAATGCGCCCGGCGAGTTCATCGTAGCCATGGACGTGGAGGACCGCGGCGACCGGCCCGTGATTCGTCTCGCGTGCCCGATCGAACCGGAGTGGTTGATCGATCGCGCGGTCGACCGGAGCGGGGTGGAATGGAACAGGATGGCCGAGCGCGTCGAAGCGGTGAGCGCGCTGGTCTACGACGAACTGGTTATCGATGAAAGCCGCGGCGGACCGATCGACGACGAGCAGGCTGCAAACCTCCTCGCGGCGAAGGTTGTGGAAGCGGGGCTCGAATGCTTCGTTGACCGCGAAGAGTTCGATGGATTTCTCGCACGCGTAAATTTCGCCGGTCTCGGACCTCTCGATGAAGCTGAGATTTTGAATTCGTTGACTGCGCTCTGTTACGGCCTGCGCAGCTTCGCCGATGTACGGAAAGCCGCCGCGGGACTGCTTCCGGTGCTCGAGCAGCGGGTGGGCGCGAGGCTGCTGGATGAACTTGCGCCGTCGCGCTTACAGCTGCCCAGCGGCCGCCAGACGCAGGTGCATTACGAACGCGGCAAGCCGCCCTGGGTAGCATCGCGCCTGCAGGATTTCTTCGGCATCGACGAGAGTCCGCGCGTGGGACGCGACAAGGTTCCGCTGGTGATCCATTTACTGGCGCCGAATCAGAGACCGGTACAGACCACTACGGATCTGGCCGGGTTCTGGCAACGCCTCTATCCGCAATTACGCAAGGAACTGGGCCGGCGATATCCGAAGCACGCATGGCCGGAGAAGCCTGTTTAGCCTGGTCCACTAATGCAGAGGTGGCACAGGCTTCAGCCTGCCGGTATTTCAAGCCTGTAGAGCCCTTTTTTAGCCGCCTGTTTAGGCGGAAACGCGACTTGTAGTCGCGTCTACTGGCTGATGGAACTCTGCCGGCCAACGCGACGCGATTCTATCTCGTTGGAAACCGGCGAACTTCATACTTCTCCAGGATCTCCGCCCAATGATCCCCGGCATCCAGAAGCAATTCGACCACTTCGCGTACGGCGCCCTCTCCGCCCAGGGCGTCCGTCACGTAGTGCGCTTCGCGTTTCACTTCGGGCCTGGCGTTCGCCACGGCTATCGCAAACCCCACGCGGCGCATCACCGGAAGATCCGTGAGATCGTCGCCCATGTAGGCGACTTCGTCCGTCTGGAACTCGCCCTTCTGCATGATCTCTTCGAGGATGGGAATCTTTTCGATGTGTCCCTGATAAACGTATTGCATCTTTAACTGGCGCGCGCGTTCGGCGGTCCCGAGCGAATCGCGTCCGCTGATGACGCCCGTTTGATACCCCTTCCACTGCAGCCACTGCAGCGCGATGCCGTCCTGCGAATCGAAGCCTTTGGTCTCGACCATGTTGCCCTGGGCGTCGGGAAAATGATAAATCTTACCGTTCGTCATTACTCCGTCAACGTCCATCAGCAGGAGCTTGATCTTCGCCGCGCGCACACGCGTATTGGGATGCAGATTCACCGGTTCTCCTCAAACAGTTTGCTGTAAAGCTGCCGCTGCCGGTCAAGCGCGCCTTTGTAGAGCGCGCTGTTTCCCGCATTGGCCTGGATCGTGTTGCCGTATTTCGCGGTAACGGCATGGATATCCGGGATCGCGCCGAGCCGTTCCAGAGTGAGCAGCGCAGCGCCGCGCGAAGTCGCTTCCGGCTCTACGCATTGCACGATCGGATGCGCCAGAGCGTCGGCCATCATTTGCGTCCACGCCTCGGAGTGCAACAACGCCGCGCCGGACGCAACGATCTCGCGAGGTTCGCCGAGCGAGGATTTCATGATTTCGTAAACATTACAAAAACGCAGTGCCACCGATTCCAGCGAGGCTTGAAGAATTTCAATCGGCGATGTATTGGCGCCAAGACCTATGATTGCAGCCCGCGCGTCGGCACGCCATCCGGTCGATCGCTCGCCGGCCAAAAGCGGCAGTATCGTGAGGCCGTGCTGTACGGGTCTTAGAGCAGCCAGTTGGCTCTCGATCGCTTCGTTGTCATTCGGCAGACGCAGCGTTCTCTTCATCCACGCGAAGACCTCGCCGCCGTTGGAAAGCGCCCCACCCAGCACGAATCGCTTCCGATCGACCCGATAACAAAAGAGGCCTTCCGGAATATCGATCCGGGCGGCTTCGACCGACGCTCGCATCGCGCCGCTCGTGCCGACCATCAGCGCAAAACGTTCCTGCGTGGTGCATCCGCTGCCCACGTTATCGCAGGCCCCGTCTCCCAACGCTGGGAACCACGGAATGTTTTTCAATTCCGGCCATTCTGTGCCGTTGTTGCTATTGCCGCAGGGCAGATCGAGATCTTCCACACTGACGAATTGCGCGTGCGAAACCGGCAACGCGCTCAGCATTTCAACGTCGTAATCGTTTGCGTTCTGGTTCCAAAACCCGGTCGCCGAAACCATCGAGGTGGAAGCGGCGGCTTTGCCGAGAAACTTCAGGAAAAGAAACTCGCCGGCGCTCATCCATCGTTTCGTTCTCCGGAACGCTTCCGGCTGCGTCTCGGAAAGCCAGAGCAATTTCGCGGGCGGGTAGCTCGGGTGGATCACGCAACCGGTGCGGCCGTGTTGCGCAATGTTATCGACGCGCTGCGCAAGGCGTTTCGCGGCGTCCGCGCTCCGCGTATCGAATGGATGAAGCAGCGCAGTCGTGGGATTACCATCCGCATCAACCCCCAGAATGCTATGCCAGAAGGTGTCTACCGCGACGGCCACGGGCTTGAGGTTTTGCCCCCGAATTTGCCCGCAGATATCGCCAAGTGCGCGCCCTGCTATTCCCGCAAGCTCAGTCGCGTCAATTTCCCATCCCCCGTCCGGCGTGGTGCCCGCGCGATATGCAACTTGCGAACCGAAGCCTTCGATCTGCCGGCCATCGAGAGAGAAAAGCAGCGTGCGGGCGGACGAACTCCCTACGTCCAGTGTGAGCACGCAATCCACGTGTTCGTTGTAGCATGGCGCTGACACCGGAAGAGCTCGGGATGGCGGCCTCAGACGCCGGAGCGTTCCCGATACAGCCAAGCGCACGGCTTCAACAAAGTTCAGGCGTGATAATGTGATTATATGCGCAATATCACAGTTTCTGTGGATGATGAAGTATACATTCGAGCCCGCGTCGCCGCTGCCGAACGCGACACTTCCGTCTCCGCGCTTGTGAAGGCCTATCTTGAGCAGCTCGCCTCGCGCGAAACGGAAACCGAGCGCCTGAAGCGGCAGGAACGCGAGATCAGGAGCCGGATCGTGGCCTTCAGTGCGTCTGACAGGCTCTCTCGCGAAGACTTATACACTCGGTCGAAGTCGAAGTAGTGCTCCACTTTCTCGATACGAACGTTCTGCTCTATTCCATCAGCCGGAATCCGGATGAATCGCTCAAGCGGGAGCGCGCCATCTCGCTGCTGGACGAGGACTCGGGCGCGCTGTCCGTTCAGGTTCTGCAGGAGTTCTACGTACAGGCGACAAGGAGCAGCCGCGCAGACGCCATTCCCCACGAGTTTGCCGCCGGTCTCATCGAAGCCTGGTGCCGATTTCGCGTTCAGGATATAACGACGCCCATTCTGACCTCGGCACTGCAGATTCGCAAAGCGTATGGGTTTTCTTATTGGGACAGTGCGGTGGTTGCAGCGGCGCGCACGCTCGGCTGCGACCGGCTCTACACCGAAGATTTGAATCATGGACAAATGGTGAAGGATCTTGCCATTGTCAACCCTTTTCTGTGACAAAACCAGGCCCTTACTGTCGATAACAAATCCCCTTCGCACCACCAACGACCGGGAAGTTTGGTGTCTGGGAAGTCTCGCCGGATTGGTCAGGGAGGGCGGTACCCTTAGGCCGAACTTCTGTCGTCGCGCGCTTCTCCATGGCCGCCAGAAGATTGCGAAGCAAATCCCAAACCCGGGGCTAAGCGACAATCGAAACGTGATGGAACGCGTCACCGCCTCCTTTTCGATCACGATAGAGCGTTATGGAATGCTTGCCACGGGCCGACGGATCGGCGTAGCGGTGTCAGGCGGTGCGGATTCCGTGTTTCTGCTGCACGCTCTCCATGAGGCTGGCCTGGCAGCCGCGGTTTTGCATGTCAATCATCGCCTGCGTGGTGCCGAATCCGATGCCGACGAGGCTTTCGTGCGCGATCTGGCGTTTCGCTTTGGGCTCCCGGTGCATGTGCTCGAAGCGCCTTTCTCCACGGGAAACATGGAACAGGAAGCGAGACGCACGCGGTACGAATTCTTTACAGGGCAAATCGCCGTGGGGAACTGCAATGCAGTCGCCACCGGCCACACGCTCGACGACCAGGCGGAAACTGTCTTCTACCGCTTTATCCGCGGCGCGGGTACCGCGGGACTCAGCGGAATTCTCCCGCTAACCCAATCGGGCATCATCCGGCCATTGATCGAACTACGCCGGAACGACATCCGTGAGTGGCTCGCCGGGCGCAATATCGCCTGGCGAGAAGACCAATCCAATTCGAACCCGGAACTCCTGCGCAACCGGATCCGGCTCCAACACCTGCCCGAACTATCTGCCAGCCTGAACCCGGCTCTGCCCGAACTCCTCGCATCCACCGCGGCTTGGGCGCGCGCCGAGGAAGAATACTGGTCGGAGGAACTCGACCGGCTGGAGCCGCAATACCTGATTCGCAACCCTGAAACTGTACTTATTCATACAAAACCGTTCCTCGATCTTGCTGTGGCAGTCCAGCGGCGTCTGCTCCGGCGGGCGATCGAACGGGTTCGGGGTTCGCTGCGGGCCATCGATTTCCGCCATGTTGAGGCGATCCGGGCGATGATGGCCACCCGGGAAGGAAGCGGGAGAATCCAGCTCCCGGACCTTGATGTTTACCGTTCGTTCGACTGGCTGCGGCTGGCTCCGGTCGGATTCGATTCCCGGCTACCGCGCGATTTCGAGGCTCCGCTCCTGATTCCGGGCCGGACAGCAGTGCCGGAACGACTGATAACCATAGAGATCGAACTAATCAGCAAACCGGACGTATATAATGATGGTGAGCAGGGTTTGGATTGGGATCGCCACGCCGGTTCGCTGCTCTTGCGAAATTGGAGACCGGGGGACCAGTACCAGCGAACGGGCCAGTCCGTTGCGGAGAAGATCAAGACGCTGTTCCAGGAGTTCCGGGTGCCCCTTTGGGAACGGCGCAGCTGGCCGGTAATCGTCCAGGGTGGTTCGATTCTGTGGACGCGGAGATTTGGCGTCGCGGACGGGTTTGCCGCGGGGCCGGAAAGTAGGAACATTCTGATGATCCGCGAAGTGACGGAATCGAACATCGCTCTCCCGACGTCTATGCAAGTGTATACAGAGGTTTCTTCCGAGGTTTGTTCCTGGGTTTGTTCCAAAAAAGTGAAGCGCGCTCGTGCCGATCAATTCACCGGGTCGGGTGAGCCGGGCGCGGAGGTATCGTGAACTCTAACGTCAAGACCGTAATTTTCTGGGCCGTCCTTATTTGCGTGGCGGTGTTGCTCTGGGCAGTAGTCAAGACCGGCCACACCAAGCCCGATAAGTCCCTTAATTTCAGCGAATTCCTGAATGAAGTCGAGGCTGGCAATATCAAGTCCGTCAGCATCAGCAGCAGTACAGTGAAAGGAGATTTCGTCACCGGACGCGATTCCTTCCACACGGAGGTTCCCGCCAACTATCCAAAGCTCTACGACATGCTCAGCGACAAGAAGGTCCAGATGACCTTCGAATCGAACAACTCGAATGGCTGGGTTTCGATCCTGGTGAACGCGTCGCCGTTTCTCCTGTTGATCGGGTTCTGGATATTCATGATGCGGCAAATGCAGAGCGGCGGGAATAAGGCGCTCAGCTTTGGCAAGAGCCGCGCGCGTTTGCATTCCACGCAGCAGCGCAAAGTCACGTTCAAGGATGTCGCGGGCGTTGAGGAAGCAAAGGAAGAGCTGCAGGAAATCATTGAATTTCTGCGCGAACCGGCGAAGTTCCAGAAGCTCGGCGGACGCATTCCGAAAGGCGTCCTGCTGATCGGGCCTCCCGGCACGGGCAAGACGCTTCTCGCGCGCGCCATTGCGGGCGAAGCGAACGTCCCGTTCTTCTCGATTTCGGGTTCGGATTTCGTCGAGATGTTTGTGGGCGTAGGCGCAAGCCGCGTGCGTGATCTCTTCGAGCAGGGCAAAAAGAACGCACCCTGCATCATCTTCATTGATGAAATCGACGCAGTCGGGCGCCATCGCGGTGCGGGCCTCGGCGGTGGACACGATGAGCGCGAGCAGACGCTCAACCAGCTGCTTGTCGAGATGGATGGCTTCGAATCGAATGAAGGTGTGATCCTGGTCGCCGCGACCAACAGGCCCGACGTTCTGGATCCGGCGCTGCTTCGGCCGGGCCGTTTCGATCGCCGGGTTGTGGTCGGAAGGCCGGACGTGAATGGCCGCGAAGCGATCCTCAAGGTTCATACCAAGAAGGTTCCGCTGGGCGACGATGTGGATCTCTCGGTGCTGGGCCGCGGGACTCCCGGTCTGGCTGGAGCGGATCTGGCGAACCTCGTGAATGAGGCCGCGCTGAATGCCGCCCGTCAGAACCGCAAGCTCGTCATGATGATCGATTTCGAACTGGCCAAGGACAAAATCCTGATGGGCGCGGAACGCAAATCGATGATCCTCAGCGATTCCGAGAAGCGGACTACGGCTTATCACGAAGCCGGTCACGCCGTGGTTGCGGTGGTGATTCCGAACGCCGATCCGCTGCACAAAGTGTCGATCATCCCGCGCGGCATGGCGCTCGGTGTAACGATGCAGTTGCCGATCGACGACAAGCATAATTACAGCAAGGTGTACTGCGAAGATCAGCTCGCCATCATGATGGGCGGCCGCATCGCGGAAGAGATCTATCTCAACCAGATGACGACCGGCGCGGGCAACGACATCGAGCGGGCCACGGAAATGGCGCGCAAGATGGTTTGCGAATGGGGCATGAGCGAACTCGGGCCCCTGAGCTTCGGCAAGAAGGAAGAGCAGATTTTCCTCGGTCGCGAGATCTCGCAGCATCGCGATTACAGCGAAGAGACCGCGATCCGCATCGACGAAGAGGTCAAGCGGATCATCTCAACCGCCTACACCCGGGCACGCGCCATCATCGAGCAGAACTCAAACGCAATGGTGCGCGTGGCGGAAGCGCTGCTGGAGCGCGAGGTGCTCGACGGCGCCGAAGTAAAGACGCTTCTCGACGGTGGTAATCTTCCACCGATGACGCCGACCAGCAAACCGAGAGATACCGCGGATCACGCGCAACAGGTGATTCGTCCGGAAACGGGCGGACGTCGCCTGCCGGGTCTGGCTGAAGGAGAGCGTCCCGCCCCTGCTTGATTCCCGCTTTCAACGTTTACTTGTTTGACCTGGATGGCACTTTGCTGGACTCCGCCGAAGATATTTGTGGCGCAGTCCAGCAAGTGCTTTCAGAGCACGTTTCCGCACCCCTCCCGTTCGATTACCTCAAGGGTTTTGTCGGATTCCACCTCGACAGCGTGTTCACGGACGTCCTGCCGCATTTTACGCGCGAACAGCTCGATGGCTTGATCCAGGACTACAAGACGACTTACCTGGGGCGTGGTCATCTTTCCACGCGGATTTATCCCGGAGTCGCCGAGGCACTGGAAAACCTCGGCGGGCGGAAGGCTACCGCGACCACGAAAGGCACGCCCACCACGCGCGCGGTTCTTGAGCAGTTCGACCTGCTGCGTTACTTCGATCATGTCCAGGGCACCGATGGTTTTCCCTGCAAGCCGGCTCCGGACGTGTTGCTGCGATCGATTGCGGCGCTCGACGCGAAGCCGGACGACTGCCTTTTTATCGGCGACTCCGAGGCAGACATGGAAGCGGGACGGCGCGCGGGCGTCCGCATCTGCGCGGTCGATTACGGCTATGGAAAAAACGAAGCGCTGGCGAAATGGCAACCCGATTATTGGGTTTCAGATCTCCGCGAACTCTGAGTAGCGACCGGCAGGGGTAGCGCCGGCGGTCTTTGCCGCCGGTTCCGTTTGCTCTCCGTAATTGCTCAGAACCCGTCGCGGAAACCGCCCGTGCTAGCTGGGCCGTGGAATACATTGCGCCAGGTTCCACTTTCATGTGGCGCACCCGTTATTTATCGTCCGGGTCGGAGGAATCGTCGTCGTTCACTAAGCCAATCGGCCTGCGCACGAATGGCAGGTCGACATAAGGCGACACAAGGCTTTCATGTCCCTCCTGGTCGATAGCCTTCACGCCGAGCACGAGGTCGTCGATGCTCAATCCGGGCAGAGTATACTCCGTGACCTTACCCACGAAGATTTCGTGCTCCCAGAACGGCGATGTAGTCGAACGGGTGACAACCGCGTATCCAGCAAGGTCCTCCACGGGATTCGGATCTTTCCAGCGCAGCACGGCATCGTACTTTGACTTGCCTCGCGTGAGGTTGGGGACTTTGCGCCCTTTATTCGCGCCCGTCAGGAGTTCGCGATCCACATCCGGCGGCGGCGGTGCGAGCGCGAGGTTTGCCAGAGCGGCCGCGTTCACGCGCGCAACGTTCGCCGTGTAGGCGGGAGAGGTCTTGTCGAATGTATCCTCGGCGGTGTGTTGAACGCCCAGGTTCTCGGCAGGCGTGGTAAACCGGACGGCGGCGAATCCATCGGTCGCGAAAGGCGTATGGTCGCCACCGCGGCTGAAACGGTCGGCCCTGAAAACCAGGTCCGCTTTGAAGGAAGGCACATAGCTCCGGGCCGCATCGCGGACGTAGCGGGCGAGTTCGCGCGATCGGGAATCCGCCGGCTCATCGGAGAACACGCGGACGATTCTGTTCTCCGATCGGCCATCGCCCGAAACATCGTTCCCGACGATATCGTTATTGAGGACCGCTTCGATCCGGTCCTTTTGTTTTTGCGCTTTGTCGGCGTAAAGCGAACTGCCGATCAATCCGATTTCCTCCCCTGCGAACGCGACGAACACAATCGTTTTCTCGAACTTGTATTGACTCATCACGCGCGCCAGTTCAAGGACCACGGCGGTGCCGCTGGCATCGTCGCTTGCGCCCGGCGCGGGTGCATCCACAGACTTCTCGAAATCGATGACCTCGTCTACCGGGGGTTCACTGCCCTCGGGTCCGAATTCGGGCGCATTCGGTTTGCGAACAATATCGAGCGAGTCGTAATGACCGCTGACGATGATGCGTTTCTCCGGCTGCGTCGTGCCGGGCAGCACGGCGACAACGTTTACGACTTCGACATCGCGCAGAATGCGCGTACCCTGCTTTTTTACCTGATAAGGATCGAATGAAACTTCGAGGCGCGGGTCATAGCTCTTCAACTGCTCGTAAATCCAGCGCCGCGCCGCTCCGATGCCGCGGTTCTGCTGCTCGGGATCGGTAAAGTTGCCGCGTGTCTGAAATGACGTAAGTTTCTTCATTGTGTCCGCGATGCGCTCCTGCGAGACATCGTGGACAATTTTTTCGATCGTGGGATCGAGAGACGCGGCGTGCGCCGACCAGTCGACGATGCCGAGAGCGATGCTCAGAGCAAGTCCGGCGCGAAGCATATCTGAGGATAGCGCGCCTGGCCTGGTCCGCGTGGCTGGAACGTCCGTTCTAATAAGATCCGGCCCAATAGCGGTCGCGCGAATGAATAATCAGGCCGGGCCGCTTCACGGTCAATTGAAGCCGCCGGAATTCGGCGCCTTTCGCGGGACGGTCGGAAACGAAGCCAAGGCTGTACTCGCTGCGCAGGTCCTCTTGTATCAGCGCGTAGACCTGGTCGATGCCGAGTTTTTTCGAGACTTCGAAATAACTTCCGCCCGTATCTTTGGCCAGGCGTTGCATGATGTTTCTTCCCTCAGCGCTGCCGAAGCCGCCGTCGGTGAACAGAATTGCGTAAATCAGAGTCTCGGCGCGTTGCGCGGCGTCGATGACGTTGTCGAGAGTCGCATCGCTGCCATTCTCGCCCCCGTCCGAAAGCACTATCAAGGCTTTGCGTCCTTGCTGTTGTTTCATGATGTCCTGCGAGGCATCCACGAGCGCGTCATAAAGCAAAGTACCGCCACCATATTGACTGCGCAATTGATTGCGGGTCGGCGTATCGACCATAGCCAGTGCGCTGCTCAGATCTCGGTACGATCCGGTCAGAGGTTGGCGCGTTTGTACCGTCAGATCGAACTGCATGATAAAGACGTGGTCTTTGTTCTCGCGCAAAACCTGGTCGAGAAAGCGGAAACTGGCGCCTCGTTCGGCATCGAGAACGTGCACCTGGCTCATGCTGGTATCCACCATCAGGCCGATGGTCAACGGAAGGTTCGACTCGCGGGAAAAGTAACGAATCGCCTGCGGCCTTCCGTCTTCGAGCAGGGAGAAATCGTCTTTCTCGAGGTCGCGAACGATTTCGGACTTCTTGTTCCTCACCGTCGCGAGAAGGTTCACAACCTGAACATCGGATGAAAAGACAGGTTCGTCCTGGGCTCGCGCCTGCCTGGCCGCCAGGATCGCGGAAGCGGCAGAAAATGCAAATTGACGCCGCGAATAGTTCATTACCTCTTCATTATGCTATGCGCTTTGTGGGTACGGGCTTCAGACTGTACGGTCGAGCGCAGCTCGACTGACAGCGTCTACGCGTCTTTCCAGACCTTGCGAGCAGTATCCGCCACGAGCTTCAACTTCGCCCACTGTTCTTCTTCCGTAAGCAGGTTCCCTTCCATGGCCGAGGCGAATCCGCACTGCGGACTCAGCGACAGGCGATCCAGGGGCACATACTTGCTCGCTTCTTCGATGCGGCGAATCAGCTGATCCTGCGGTTCCAGTTGCGGAAGCTTGCTGCTGATCAAGCCAAGAACGACGCCCTTGTTTTTCGGCACAAACCGCAGCGGCTCAAACGAACCCGCGCGTTCGGACTCATACTCCAGCAGAAATACATCGACGTTGAGCTGATTGAAAAGCTTCTCCGCAATCGGATCGTATCCGCCCTCGGCATACCACTGGCTCCGGTTATTGCCGCGGCACAAATGGAACGCAAGAATCACGCCATCGCGCTTCAATCCTTCAATGCATGCGTTGTCGGCCCGGATCGCCTCATCCAGCGCCTGCTCCGGATCCACGCCCATCTCGTCTTTGACATACTTACGCCACTTCGGATCGATATAGTAGCTGTACCGCGGCGCATCGAGCTGGATGTATTTCACGCCTTCACCCACCAGCGCCTGGATTTCCTTCTTGAAAATCGGCACGATATCCCATAGAAAATCCGACCGCGTCGGGTAAGCTCTTTCGCTGATTCCCTGCTTGTACACGATAGCCGGAAACTGGTTCGCGGTCGGGAGGGTCATTTTGATGTCTCCCGGGCTGTGCTTTTTAAGAAACGCGGTCTCGTGGTCGGTCATGCGCTTCGTCTGACGGATTTTTCCAACCACCGCGCCGACAGCGCCCCCCGTTCCCGTCCCGGATGTCCCGCCGATCGCGGCGGAAGCGCCCTTCCACGGACGCACGACTTCCCCACCCCGGTCCAGCCCGTCGACCGAATCGTAGAAGTCGCTCATGAACCCCTGGCGGCGCAGTTCGCCATCGGTGAAGATCTTGAATCCAAGATCTTTCTGCCGCCCCAGCACGCGCAGGATGTGCTTATCTTCGAGAGCTGTGAGCTGCTCGCGAGTGGCGGTGTTTCTGGCGCGCGCATCAAGCAATTCCTGCGGACGCAATAAACTGCCGACATTGTCGGCGCGATAGGTGAATGACATAAGCGTTCTACAGTTTACATGACAGCGGTCGACGCGACTTCAAGTCGCGTGTCCCCGAACGGAAGTCGGCTGGACGCGACAGGGACTGCTTATTTCTTCGGGAAGAAACGTTGCAGAAGCGACGGACCGGGCGTCTCCGCGACCACGGCCGGCGGAGCCTGGTAAAGCGGCGGTTCCATTTCCGCGAAAGGGCGCAAATCGCGTTTGGTCTGGTGCTCGGGCGCCGGCTTGCCTGTCACGGTGGTGCCGCGCATGTAATGCCCCTCCCATTCGCGCAGAGTAGCCGCCCGCGGGTCCTTCTTCCTCTCGACAAGCTGCAGACGGCTCTCCCGCCAGGCACTGAAACCCTGCAAAATCTCAGGCGCCGATTCCATGTTGCGAATCTCAGGAACGACCGCCTCCAGCTCACCGCGGCGCTGCGGCACAATCATGCAAATGGGTTCGTCTTTATCGAAGCGGATCTTTTTCAGCGGGCGCGTGATCTTCCAGTTCATGGTGAAACTGGCTTCGCTCCAGTCGGTTTCGACCAACCCGTCCATCGCCTGCACTCCATCCTTGAACTCGTTGGAGGGCCCCCTCGCCAGCAGGTTGTAGCCGGGCGAGGTGCGAAACAGGAACGGAATCTCCCAGGTCAGGATTCCGTGGCCAAAGATGCTCGTCGCGAAATAGGACGGCACTCCTTTCAGCGGCTTGAATTCGAGGCCCGATACGGCGGGTTTTCCGTTCCAGGTCACTTCGAAATCGGCGTCGTTGAGTATCCACCAGCCGCCTTGATTGGCCATCCGCAAGGGCAGGCAGCGGTTGGCCCAGCCGCTTTGCGTAAGCTCCATCCAGACGCGGTCCGCCGGCGCGGGAATCAGCTTCAGGGTCGGACGATTCGGAAGGCGGTAGGCGGTAATACTGCAACTCGGAGGTGTCTCGGGCATGGGGGAATCCATCTGCTTGTGTGGTGGAAAATCCAACTATACAGGTAAAATTTCGTCCGCGAAATGCTGTAATATGTGGAGCATGGTCACCTCTAACTGGAAACGCGACGTGAATCGCGTTCTTAGCCCGCTCATCGCGATCGGCGCGTTCCTGACGCTCGGCTCGGTCCTGGTGGCCGATCTGAACCCCGCCGCGCTCACTTTCACTCTGCCCGACAAAATCAAATGGGTTGAGAACCCCAATGGTGCGGCCAACGCGGTTGTGGTCGGCGATCCCACCAAACCTGGCCTCTACATCGTCCTCAACAAATGGCATCCGCATCACATGAGCCGCCCCCACTTTCATCCAAATGACCGGTTCATCACGGTAATCTCGGGGACGTGGTTCGTCGGTACCGGTCCGAAGTACGATCCAGCCAGCACCGTGGGAATGCCCGCGGGCACGTTCGTCAAGCACACCGGCAAGCAGATTCACTACGACGGAGCCAAGGACGAAGAGTGCCTCATCGAAATCGTCGGCATGGGCCCCGCGACCTCGACGGACGCCGAAGAGAAGTAGAGCCCGCGCGAGCCAGCCAATGTCGTGTGAGTGAATAGAGAAGAGGATTTCTTTTGCAATGAGAAAGTTTTTACCCGGTTCGATCATTACAGTTGCGGCCTTGTTAGCTGCAGTTTCTTTGGCGTCTGTGCCCGCCGCCGGCCAACGGTTTGAAGGCGTCCTCCCCACCCCGCCTCCGCCCGCCGGCCCCACGCCTCACCTGCCGAGCGATCCCTACCTCCGCGCAAACTCCGGCAAGCCGGACCTCGGCGGAAACTCCCAGGGCATCGACTCGAAGATGCGCGGAATCTGGCAGGTACCTTACATCGTCGATATGCAGAAACAGGGGTGCACCCTGGGCGATCAGAAATGCTATAAAAGCCTCGGCAAAGAACGCACCACGCCGGTCGAGGTGCCGTTCACCGCTCTTGGCAAAAAGGTGTTCGACGCTGCTCAGGCCACGAACTCCAAGGACGATCCCGAGGGCCACTGCCTGCCTCCCGGCGTTCCCCGCATGATGTATACGCCGTACCCGACGGAAATCCTCCAGCTTCCCGAGCGCATCGTTTTTGTCTATGAAGGCGGCGCTCACGTCTGGCGCAACATCTGGATGGACGGCCGTAAGCAACCGGTCGACCCCAATCCCACCTATCTCGGGTACTCAGTCGGCAAGTGGGAAGGCGACACCCTCGTCGTCGATACGATGGGTTTCAATGACAGGACGTGGCTCGATGCCGCCGGCCATGGCCATGGCGAAAAGCTGCACGTCACCGAGAGGTTTATACGTCCGGATTCGAGTACCCTCCGGGTCGAAGCTACCATCGAAGATCCGGACTACTACACCAAACCCTGGACCGTAGTGACATTCGCGACCTGGTTTCCGAATGAGGAAATCCTCGAGTATATCTGCCAGGAGAATAACCGCGACTTGAGCCATCTCGTCGGCAAGTAAACCTTTATCAAGGACAGAATGAGAATACATTACAAACTAGCCGTTGCCGCGATGCTGGCAGCCGCCCTTTTCGGGCAAAATCCCGGCTTTCAGCGCACTGTCGTCGAGCGGGCCGATGTCTCGGTCCCCGGCCGCGAGGCCGTCATCACGCATGTCGAGATCAACCCCGGCGTTTCCGTCGGCCGCCACACGCATCCAGGCGAAGAAATCAGTTACGTCATGGAGGGCGAGCTGATGATCGAGGGTCAGCCGGTTCGCAAGCTGAAGGCGGGGGACGGCTTTGTGGTCCCGTCGGGCGCCAAACACGACGCGCGCAATACGGGCACAACAACGCTCAAGCTCGCAGCCACGTACCTTGTGGAAAAGGGAAAGCCAATCGCAACTCCGGCACCCTGAGTTACGCTGCGTTCCCGGCCAGGCGAATCTCGTCCTCAACCTGGTAGAGCTTGTCTTCCAGGTTCCGGGTCGGTTTTCCTGCCGCCTTAGCCGCTTCGAGCTTCTTCTGGACCTGAACCCGGCGCCGCTGCAACTCGGCCAACGCATTGTTTCCGAGCCGCGACTGTAAAGGAGCGGTAACGGCATGGCCTGCCGTCGGTGGCGCTTGCCGTGCCGGAGCCGTCTTCTTCTTCGCTTTACTCCCCGCGGCCGTCTTATAGCGGAATGTCGTGATCGAAGCAGGCGGTTTCAGCGCCGCGCCGAAGTCGCGATGGTATTCCTGCGCTATATGTGCGGCCTCCAGAAGCAGGTCGCGGAACCTGGTTTCCATGGCTTGTTTCGCCTGCAGGCGCAAGGATTCACCCTGCTGTTTCCATTTCTGATACTCGGAGATTGCGTCCATTGTGGTAATTCAATCTTACGCGCCGATAGGGCAAAATAATGCGCGACGCTTGCCTGCGGAGTTCGCGCCGAAAGGGATAGCCGTCACAAAGCGCGGCCTGCTCTTTACGTGTGTGATAATGGATCCGACTGGTTGATTCGACCAGTCTATCCGATGCGCGAGATTCAGGCCTCCGAGGCGAAAACTCATCTGCCCAGACTACTCGACGAGGTAGAGCGGGGCGAGACTCTGATCATTACCCGGCACGGACGCGCCATCGCGCGGATCGTGCCGGAAGTCGACCAACAGCAGGCGAAGATCGATGAAGCGATGGACGCCATTCGGAATCTGCGACGTCGAACCGGTCGAATCAAGGTAGAGGAACTCCTCTCCGCTCGCGACGAGGGCCGCAGGCCCTGATGGCGTTTGTGCTGGATGCGTCCGTGAGCGCGTGCTGGGCGTTTGCGGATGAAGACCACCCGGTTGCCGGCGTGGCGTTCTCGAGTCTTCAGACGGAGGAGGCGGTCGTCCCGGCTTTGTGGTGGTTCGAGGTCCGCAACATCCTCATCGCGAACGAACGCAGAGGGCGAATAAATGAGCGGGAGACCGATCTCTTTCTTCGGGCGTTAGCTCAGTTTCGGATCCGTATCGACCGTGAACCGGAACAAGCCAGTGTGTTGCGGATGGCCAGGGCGCAGGGCCTTTCCGTTTATGACGCAGCATATCTGGAGGTGGCGCATCGGGAGAAGCTGCCGCTCGCGACGCTCGATCGCCGCCTGGGCGAGGCGGCACGCCTTACCGGTGTGCAGCTTTTCGAAAAGGGCCGGTAGGTTGCGTGTCGAAACAGCGGTTTTCCCCATTGGATCGGTTTGCGCTTTGGGAGGCCTGCGACCGCAAGTGCAGCTCCTGACAATGGGCGGCAGGCGCTCCCGTCCGGGAGACCAAAACGGTCGTTACGCCTGGCGGCTATGAGGTGGGTGGAGGCTCCGCATTTTCCGGGGACGCGACTTCAAGTCGCGTTTCCCAAAATTTCGCCCAAACCGAATGAATTGATGTTCGCGACGCCCCGCCGAAGTCGCGATGTTACGTATTGGCGCCCAAACGCCCGGGACCGGAGGGCACGTTCGGCAAGATGGTGTTCAGCCATGCGCTGATTCATGAAATCGGCGGCGAGGACGACACGAACCGTAGCTCAGCGAGGAAAATTCTGGGGTCGTATAACGAGTTCGTGGGAATGCTGACCGATGATCGCCAGCGCAAGCATCTGGATAAACTTCAGGAGAGCGAAGCGGACGGCGACAAGACATTTCAGAAGGCGCGCGAACTTAGCCACGATTTCCGCGATGGCGTGCTGGAGTTCTTTTTCGACGAGGATAGCGGTATGTGTGATCTGACCAGAATTTACGGAGTGTTTTGATGCGGCCTGTTGGTTTTTCCACTGGAGCGCTGGCGTATGCCGATTTCCGCGAAGCGTTGCGGATGCTGGACCAGAAGGAAGTTCAGACCGTGAGTTGTCCGCGCTTCGGCAAGATGAACTCGTGCCGTTGCTCCAGGCAATCCCCTCCCTGGATCTGGCTGGTTTCGACTATATCTCGATTCACGCACCCAGCCAATACGACGCAAATTGGGAAGCTGCATTATGCGAACAGATTACCGGGGAGACAGCGCGCGGATGGCCTATTGTGCTGCATCCCGACGCCATCAGTGACTTTGGATTGTGGCGGGTGTTCGGGGCGTCGATCTGCATTGAAAACATGGATAAGCGGAAGCCGGTTGGACGCAGCGCCAGGGAACTCGCGGGGATATTCGCGCAACTGCCCGACGCGACGTTTTGCTTTGATATCGGCCATGCGCGGCAGTTCGATCCGACCATGACGGAAGCGTGGCTCATTCTGCGCGAGTTTGGGTCGAGGCTTCGGCAGGTGCATGTCAGTGAAGTGAATACTCGCAGTAAGCACGACCGCTTGTCCTATGCCTCGATTCTGGCATTTCAGGAAGTTGCGCATCTGATTCCGGAGAGCGTTCCTTTGATCCTGGAGACGCCAGTGCCTGAGGGCGATATTGAGGAGGAGATTGCGAGGGTGCGCGAGGCTTTGCCTGTGAAAAGGAAAACAATGGCCGCGTAGCGGTTGGTTCGGACCCGCCGACGCTGACCGGGACGGGTGGATCGGCGGACCCACCGGGTTTCTCCCGCAAAGGTGAAGCATGGCAACGGCATATCATGAACTGGTCATGCCGATGAAGGGCGAGGTGATCCGCCTGCTTGAAAAGCAGGGCTGGGTGGAAATGCGGGCCAGGGGCAGCCATCGGCATTTCAAACATCCTCAGAAGGCCTCCGTCATTACCGTGCCGGGCAATGAAGGAAAGGAACTCGCGCCAGGCACCTGGAACGATATACCCAGGAAGGCAGGATTGAAATGAGCGAGAGACGGTACCCGGTCATCATCGAACAAACAAGCACCGGCTACTCCGCGTACTCACCGGACGTTGCCGGATGTGCTGCTGTTGGCGACAGCAAAGAGGAGACGCGGCGCAACTTCCAGGACGCCCTGGCTGCCCACTTTGAAGTAATGCGGGAGATAGGCGAACCCATCCCGGAACCCAGCGTTTCAGTCGATTACGTTGAAGTGGCCGCGTAACCGGGCTTTCACCCCGCTGCTCCTTTGGAGACCTGAGTTTTGGAGATCACCGACGTTTGAATGGGCGACTAGCGACTATACGCTCAAGTCCTTCCGTGAGTGGCGCTTATCTGGATTATTCCACACGCCCGGTGCCGCCTGTCACGGGTGTTCAAGCGCGAATAACTAGATTCAACGCCGATGCAGAGACGCCGAAGGCGCTATAGCCAATCCGACGGAACAAGTGCGCTGCCGCGCCACTCTGCGGTTAACTGGACGTCCGGTAGACCACCCCAAACATCGTCGGCCGCGTGATCGAGAACTATGACTTGAAGGCGCCCTTTCGCGGCTCGCACTTGCTCTCCTAACAACGAGAACACCTTGCGAACCGCGACGACATCTTCATTTCGCCAATTCAATACTTCGAATTCCTCGGGCTGCGCGAGGCGCTTCGGAAAGTAGACTTGGCTTGGTTGATCAAAGACGAGCATCGCGGGCACGGGGTGGTGTGGTTCGGCCAAAAAGAAACTTTGAAGAGCAAGCGAAATTGCCACGTGGTAAGCAAGCCAGTTTGCTCCGCTGCCAATCTCCCAGAGATAGTCTTCACGATTTCCACGAAGCACCTTGACGGTTAGATCGTCGATAATCAGCTTAATCGGTGCATCCGGCCATTCCGCATCCAGTTGCGGAATGCAGCGACCTGCGATGGCCTCTACCCGGTCGAGTGCATTACGTAATTTACGGCGGATTTCCGCGTCGGACACTATACGCTGTAGCGCCTCAATCTGCGTCCGCAATGAAGAAATATCTTCGCGCAGAGAGGACGAGTGGTCTGCTCTGTCATACAAACGAAGGGCTTGTTCAAGGCGTCCGATGAACCGTTCAGTTCGATCAAATCTGTTGGCGGCATCCTGAGCGGCACTTGAATCTCGCTCAAGTGAAGCTGCTTCGCGCCGAATCTCGTTTAGGCGTTCCAAGACTCCCTCTGCGGCAGCGCGTTGTCTCAGGACCTCCTTGTCGAGCGTATCGGAAAAGTTTGGATGCGACCGAAGTCGTACCTCTAACCCAGCTAGGGCGTCGCAAAGAGCCATCAGGCGATCGCGCCCACCGCCGCTGAGAGCAACGAGCGGGTCCCCGTCGCCGCTCGGGCTTCCCTCTGCCATTCTGCGGAGCCAGCTAGCGAGACCGAGTCGGTCCCTCTGCACTCGCATAGCACCCCCATATGCTTCGCTGCTTTCCAGAAGACGTCGGAGTTCATTTAGTCGATTTCTATGTTCTGTGAGCCGCGATGCAACCTCAGACTCCTCCGCACGAAGCGCTTCGAGGCGCGTGAGCGCAACGTCGATACCCGGTAAGCTCGGACGAGCAACTCGCGATCCACCGGCGATAACGCGTCGGAGTTGCTCGAGTATTGTGATCCAATCCGCGGGGACCAACTGATCTGCCGGAAGGAGGCCTAATTCGATGGCCTGGCGCAACCAGCTTAAGGCTTCGAGGCGCCATGCCGACGATACATCGACAATCTCCTTCAGTTCCGCCTCTTTCCGTCTGAGCGCGCGATTCAGGCGCTCGAGTTCGAACCTTGCTTGGAGGATTTCAGCCGTTACCGCCCCAAGTACATATGGAAAGATAGTCTTGAGCTTTTCGCGGTGCTCTGTTGTATCGGCCTTGAAAAAAAGAATGTCAGGGTTGGCAACGATGTTCTGGGGCTGGAAAGTAAACGCCATTAGATCTCGAAAGCTCGGGCGCGACTTGAACCCGCTCTCTGTCCCGGGCTCGAATTCTAGGGCGGTCAAGCCAGCTTCTGCTTATCCGGTTGACTCAGCAAAGCCCAGGATGTTGGGTTCGAGATCTTTTGCGCCGCGGATCTGCTCGTATTCGGTTGATTTGCGGGCAGTTCCGAGTCCAAGGAGGGTCTGA
>JBEKTF010000028.1:0-37645 GCA_049516355.1 Bryobacteraceae bacterium
GAAGACAGCGGGGTCGGAAGTTTTCGGGGGCACCGTAAACGGCACGGGCGCTTTTCGTTTTGAGGCTAAGAAGGTCGGGCGCGATACCGCGCTGGCTCAGATCATCGAACTGGTGAAGCGTGCACAGGGGTCGAAGGCGCCGGTTGCGAGGCTGGCGGATGTCGTGAGCGGCTATTTCACCGTCGCGGTGCTGATAATTGCGCTTGTCACTTTTGCGGTCTGGTTGTTCATTGCGCCGGTCGGAGTGGCGGTCGTGAATGCCGTCGCGGTCCTGATCATTGCCTGCCCTTGCGCGATGGGCCTGGCAACGCCGACCGCAATCATGTGCGGAACCGGGCGTGGCGCCGAACAGGGAATCCTGTTTAAAGGCGGCGCTGGCCTGGAGACGGCGGCGAGAGTGAATACAGTCGTAATGGATAAGACCGGCACGATTACAACGGGTAAGCCGGTGGTTACGGACGTACGGGTTTTGAATGGCTTCAGCGAGGACGATGTCGTCAAACTGGCCGCTTCCGTGGAACAGTGGAGCGAGCACCCTCTGGCGCACGCCATTGTGGCTCGTGCGAACGGCGCAAAGCTGGAACCTGCAACGGATTTTCGCGCGGTGCCTGGCAAGGGCGCCGAAGCCATGGTTTCGGGCAGGCGCGTTTTCACGGGGCGCGGCGATGCGGGGGCGATCGCGGTCGATATAGACGGCGTGCACGCGGGGGCGTTTGATATTGCCGATGAAGCGAAACCGGAGGCGGCGGGAGCGATTCGGCAATTGCGCAGTATGGGTGTCGAAGTCTGGATGATCACCGGCGACAATTCGCGCGTGGCCGGGGAGATCGCGCGCGAGGTTGGGATCGATGCAGCGCACGTCCTCGCCGAAGTGCTGCCCCGGGACAAGGAGCGCGAGGTGGCGCGCCTCAAGTCCGAAGGAAAGAGGGTTGCGATGGTCGGCGACGGGATTAACGACGCGCCTGCGCTCGCGAGCGCGGACGTGGGAATCGCGATCGGCACAGGGACGGATGTTGCCATCGATGCAGCAGGAATTATCCTGATGCGCGGCGACCTTCGCGGCGTGCCGGAAGCGTTGGCCCTGGCGCGTCAGACGCTGCGCGTGATCCGGCAAAATCTGTTCTGGGCGTTCGGCTACAACGCGATCGGTATTCCAATCGCCGCTGGTGTTTTGTATCCGTTCACCGGCTGGATGTTATCGCCGATGATCGCGTCGGCGGCGATGGCGCTGTCGAGCGTGTCCGTGGTGACGAACAGCCTTCGCCTCAGGCGATATCGCGTCCGGGAATGAGCCTGCCGAAACCGAGGTTGCAAACGATCTCGAGCAGGCTTCCGTTCAGATTCTTCATCAAGCGGCGCTTCAATCCGGCATAAGGCTGCGTGCCGGCGAAAAGGTCCTGCATCACATCGCGGAACTTCGGGCTGAGGCGCGTAAACTGCACCATGCGGCTGGTCACCGAGCCCCACAGGAACGTTCCGTGGAACACGCGATTCGCGAGGCGGGAACCGAATTCAAGATCGGCCATGAAGTCGCGACGAATCAGTTTGCGATAGGCGGCTCCCGCGAGGTCGAGCGATTCGGTGAGAACGGCTTTAGCGATCAGGTCCGCGGACCGGACCGCGTAATAGAGGCCTTCGCCAGTGATGGGATCGACTAGCCCGGCGGCGTCGCCGACTGCCGCCCAGCCGTCGCCCGCTATTCGATTACGCTTCCAGGCCGGCGTTTCGAGACAAGGCAGGAGGTGGCTGTAGAAAGCCGCGCCATTCTTCGAGAGTCCTTGCTCATCCATATATCGTTCGAGCCTCGCCCGTAATACCGATGCGGGTTCTCCCTTTCCGCAGATCCCTACAGAAAGATGTCCGCAGCGCGGGAAGACCCAGATGTAGCCTTCGAGTTTAGGGAGGAACTGGATATCGATGCGATCCCTTTCGCCGGGAATGTAGTAGCCGAGAGCGCTCATGGCGTCACCGGAAGTAAGCTCGGTTCCGAAGTCGCGCAAGGGGTTGCGGGCGCCTGTGGCGACGATGCAGTAATCCGCATCCATCGTGCCGGTTTTGGTGCGCAACGCCCAACGTGTCCCCGATCGTTCGATGTTCAACACGCGCGTCTTTTCCAATTGCGCGCCCGCACGCTGTGCGCGATCGAGGAGCATTCCGTTCAGGTCAAACCGGGAGTAAATAAGTAAAGGCTGATCGAGAGAGAGCGAGACAGGCTGGCTCTTTGGAGCGGAGAGCACTGTCTTGCGAATGATCTTTTTAGGAGTGTCGTTTTCAGCGAGAAAAGGATATTGGGAATAAGCCTTGTAAGTCAGGCCGCCGCCGCAGGGTTTCTCCCAGGCCAGTTTTTCATCGAAGACAACGGTATCGACGCCGGCAGAGGCCAGTCTTTCCGCCGCGAATGCGCCGGAGGGTCCGCCGCCGAGAATTGCGACCTTCATGGTTTCGCGTTGCTGGGGAGTTGCGGATGTCCCGGAGGTAAAGGCGTACCGGCGTTGGGTGCGGTGGACATTCCGGGGTGCCCCGGCGGAAGAGCTGCCTGGCCGGGTTGTTGGTTGGCATGCATCTCCATGTTGCGGCTCTTGATGCGCCATTCGTCACCCTGCCGCTCCAGTACGTAATTCATTGTGATGGACTGCGATCGGGTTGCTCCCTTGGGTGTGAAACTGACCTGGGCGTCGGCTTCTTTCTCGCGGAAGGAGACCGAATCGACATTGACGTCCATGCTTCCTATGTCGACTTTTTTGGCGATGTCTTTGAGGACGCCGTCTTTGACCGCTTCGGGCGTATCGATATTTTTCGAGCAACCCGCCAGCAAGAGCGCCGCGAGACAAATGGCAGCCGATTTCACGTTCCGATTATACCCGCCGGGGGAGAGCGCATTTAGTAGTTCGCCAAGAGTTAGACTGAAAGAACAAGGGCAACGATGACAGGCCCACAGATGATGACACTGGCCCTGCCTATAATCATCCCGCTCTCGATGCTGATCTGCAGCAACAGCCGGATCACCGAAGCAAAAGAAACGCTGCGGGCAGAGATCGCGACAACAAAGGAAACGCTGCGGGCAGAGATCGCCGCGGGGTTCGCACGCATGTCATCCGAGATCATGTCCCTCAAAGCGGACCTGAAGATCCACGAGTTGGAGCATCACCACAAATAGTGAGGCCTCGCGAGGGTAGGTTATTAGCTCAGAGCAACTGCCTCAAGCAGAGCCTGAACAAGACCAGGGATCGTGTAAGTTGACGCTTCGACAGTGACCTGGACATCGCGCTTGCGGAGAGTCGCACTGGTAACCGGGCCGATGCTGGCCGTGCGGACACCAAGCAGCGCTTCGGCGCCGGTCGCCTCAACCAGGTTCTGTACCGTCGAGGAACTGGCAAAGGTAATCCAGTCCGGATTGCGCGCGAGAACCTCACGCGCACGCTGCGGGAGATCCGGCGGCGCGACGGTCCGATAAGCCTCCACCACGTCAACCTGCGCCCCGCGGCGGGCCAGTTCGTTGGGCAGCAAATCACGCGCGATGGCAGCGCGGGCGATCAACACGCGAGCACCCGTCAGATCGTAACCGGCGAGCGCATCGAGCAATCCCTCCGCGACGTACTGTTCGGCCACCACATCGACTTTGAGGTGAAAACGTTCGAGCGCCTCGCGGGTAGCAGGTCCAATAGCGCAGATACGCCCTCTGATTGCCCGCAGATCCGCCTTGCTCGCATCGAGCCTGTCGAGAAAAAACCGGACGCCATTCGCACTGGTGAAGATCAGCCAGTCGTAAGTTCGGAGGTTCGCTATCGCGCTATCGAGCGGTCCATAATCGGCGGCCGGCTGAATCGCAATCGTAGGCAGTTCGATCACTTCCGCGCCGAGAGAATGGAGCAGTTCGGATAATGCACTGGCCTGTTCACGGGCGCGGGTGACCACGATACGCTGTCCGAAAAGCGGCAGCTTCTCATACCAGCTCAGCTTGTCACGAAGCAGAACCACATCGCCGACGACGATGGTCGCGGGTGGCCTCAGCGAGTGCTCATGAATCAGGCGAGGGAGACTGTCAAGTGTCCCCGTGATGACCTCCTGGTCCGGCCGCGTGCCCCAGCGCACGGCCATCGCGGGTGTGGTGGCGGCGCGCCCGCCGGTGATGATTCGCCGGGCTATTTCATCGAAGTGCGAAATGCCCATGAAGATGACGAGGGTCTCGGATGTGCCGACCTTGGTCCAATCGATCTTCAGCACGTCGTGACCGGTAATGAAAGTGACGACCGAGGTGTGGTCCCGATGCGTGAGCGGGACGCCGGTGTATGCGGCAATGCCGAGCGGCGATGTAACGCCGGGCACAACCTCGAACGCTACACCGGCGTCGGCGAGGGCTTCGGCCTCTTCGCCGCCGCGCCCGAAGAGGAACGGGTCGCCGCCTTTGAGACGAACGACATTGAGACCGCGCTTGCCGCGGTCGACCAGCAGCGCGCAGATCTCCTCCTGTGACAGAGCGTGTTCCGCCTTCTTCTTGCCGACGTAGAGGCGCTCGGCGGAGGCGGGCGCGAGGTCGAGCAGATCCGAATTAGCAAGGTGGTCGTAGAGGATCGAGTCGGCCAGGGCGAGAAGGCGCTTGGCTTTGAGGGTGATGAGTTCCGGATCGCCTGGTCCCGCGCCGACCAGATAAACCTTGCTCATACCGAGCCGTCGGGAGCCGGCTCCGCTTCGTAAACAAGGTCGAGGATGGCCTGCGCACCGCGTTTCAGCAGAACCTGAGCGACACTGCGCCCCAGTTCCCCGGGCCGCGTGCATTCGCCGGTCGCGGTGTACCGGATCATGGAACTGCCGTCGGGCGCGAATACCGCTCCGGTAAGGAAGAGCTCGGTGTTATCGAGCGTTCCAAAAGCTCCGATGGGTACCTGGCATCCGCCGCCGAGTTCGGCGAGCATGGCGCGCTCCGCGGTGACGGGCAGGCGTGTCCAGGGGTGATCCAGAGGCGCGCTCGCATCGTAGCCCCGGCCTTCCTCAAGCGTCTCGATGGCGAGCGCGCCCTGGCCCACCGCGGGACACATGATGTCGGGCCGGAAAACTTCGCTGATGATATCGCCCCAGCCGAGGCGGCGCAGACCGGCGGCAGCGAGCACAATGGCGTCATACTCTCCGCGTTCGACTTTATTGATGCGGGTGTCGACATTGCCGCGTATCGGCTGGACGTTGAGGTCCCGGCGGAGGAGCTTGAGCTGGGCAATGCGGCGCAGCGAGCTGGTGCCGACGATCGCGCCCAGTTTAAGGTTCCGCAGCTTGCCACCGATGATGGCGTCATTGGGATCGGCGCGCTGCGGAATCGCGGCGATGGTGAGGCCTTTGGGGAGTTCGGTCGGAAGATCCTTCATGCTGTGAACCGCGAGATCGATGCGTCGATCGAGCAGAGCTTCCTCAATCTCTTTGGTGAAGACGCCCTTGCCGCCGCCTTGATTGAGCGGCACATCCTGAATCTTGTCGCCGGTGGTTTTAATGACTTCGATCCGGCACTCCACGCCCCGCGCTTCCAGACGTCCCTTGACGTAGTGCGCTTGCCAGAGAGCAAGTTGAGAGCCCCGGGACCCGATCACCAACATAAGCCCAGTTTAACCATTCATCATTGTTCATGATGGCCGCGATCGGTGGTGGCGTGACTCAATCGTGGAGGTGGAAGACTTTGCGCACGGCGTCGAGGAACTGATCGCCATCCGGCTGTCCCGCGTTGTGCCTCAGCGCGGAGATCGGCAGGTGGGCGATTTTATTGACGATGGATTTTGTCATCGCTTCCATCTGCGCTTCGACTTGCCTCTGCTGCTCGGGCGTCAGCCCGGGCATGCGCCGGAGAGCCCGTGCAACTTCAGCCAGGCGTATGTTCTCGAACTGCTCCTGCAGGCTGATGATAGTCGGCGTGACCTCTTCGAGTTTAAGGCGCGAAATCATTCGCTCCACTTCGTCGATCACGATCGCCTCGGCCTGTTCGGCCTGCTTCGAGCGCTCCTGGATATTGGCGTTGACTACGCCTTCCAGGTCGTCGACATCGTAGAGGAAAACGCCCTCGACATCATTCACCGCGGGATCGATGTTCCGCGGCACGGCGATGTCGATCAGGAACATCGGTTTGTTCTTCCGGGCTGCGATTACCCGCTGCATGTCCTCGCGGCTGAGGATGTAATGCGGCGCGCCGCTCGAGGCGATCACGATATCCACCTCATGCAGCATCGACGCAAATTCCGTGTAATCCACGGCGCGTCCCTGGAAGAGAGCGGCCATCTCCTGGGCGCGTTCCCAGGTTCGGTTAGTGACGAAGATGCGTTTCGCACCGGATCGGTGCAGGTGCTTCGCCGCGAGCTCACCCATTTTCCCCGATCCGATGATCATGACCGAATGGCCCTTCAGCGAACCGAAGATCTTGCGCGCGAGTTCGACGGCGGCGTAGCTGACCGAGACCGCCATCTGGCCAATGCCGGTTTCGGTGCGAACTCGTTTTGCGACGCTGAACGCGCGGGTCAGAACCTGTTCGAGAAGGCCCCCGACCGCGCCTTCGGTTTTTGCGATGGCATCGTCGCTCTTGAGCTGGCCGAGAACCTGCGGTTCACCTACGACCATGGAATCAAGGCTTGCGGCAACGCGAAAAAGATGCTGGATCGCCGCGCGCGCTTCCATGTGATAAAGATGGCCTTCGAAAGCGGTTGCCGAGCCCTGCCAGCCTTTCAGAAAGCGTTCGATGATGGCCGCCGGTTCGTCGCCGTCGGGCGACGTCAGCGCAATCTCCACCCGGTTGCACGTGGAGAGAATCATAGCCTCTGAGGCGCCGAGGTTCTGCAGTTCGTGCAGCGCCTCGGGAAGCGCGTTCTCGGGGAGTGCCAGCTTCTCGCGCAAGTGGAGTGGCGCGGTCTTGTGGCTGAGGCCTGTCAGCAGAAGCTTCATTGGATCAGGCGGCGCTCCAGCTGGGCATGGGCCATCCACGCGATGGCAGAACAGCAAAGCGCCACGATGGCGAGTATCGCCGCTTTCCGGCCGCGCCAGCCGGCGCTTACGCGGAAGAAAATGAGCGTGAGATAGATCCCCCAGGTGATGCTCGAAGAGCTGATCAGCCCGTTGTCGATCCAACTCGTGCCGCGTTCGATATAAGCCCAGACGATGCCGATAATGATGGCGACGGTGATGAAAACAAACCCGGCCGCGAGCGAACGCGAGATCAGTTCATCCAGCGTGCCGAGGGGCGGGAATAATCGGTAGAAAGAACGCGGTTGTTTTTGTTTGAGCTGCCGCTCCTGCATGAGGTAAGCGACCGCTGCCACGGCGGTGAAAAGAAGCGCCGCATATCCGAGCAGAGCCAGTACGACGTGGACGATCAGCCATGTGCTGCGCACCGCCTCGCTCGACCAATGCGAAACCGGGTTGCGGAGCGCCGCAACAAGCGTCATCACAAAGACCAGAGGGAACACAAAGACGCTGAGGCTTTCCGCTTTGTAGCGCCAGTAAATCCCGAGGAAAGCGATCGTGACCAGCCACGCGCCGAGGGACATCGATTCGAAGAAATCGTTGGCCGGGAAGTGATGCTGAACCAGACCCTGCTCGACGATGGAGACCATTTGAAAGAGAGCGCCGAAACCAAAAGCAGCGAGAGCCACGTGGAAGAGGCTTTCGCGGCGGCGCAGGACGGTGACGATGGCTTCGATGAGGCCGAGAGAGTAGAGTCCTGCGGCGACACGAAGCCAGAGGAAGCTGGATTCGCCCATGATGGGATTTCTACTTCAGTATAAGGCTCTGTAAGAATAGAGTCATGGCCGTGGCGACGCTGGTGCCGACCGACGAATATTTGTCGACGTCCTGGGATCCCGACCGCGAGTACCTCGCCGGGCGGTTGATTGAGAGAAATCCAGGCGAACTCGATCACAGTTATTTGCAGTACCTGATGGCGAAGCTGCTGGATCGGCGGGGGCTTCTCCCATTCGTCGAATTGCGGGTACAGGTGCGGGCGAACCGGTTTCGTATACCGGACGTGTTGGCGATCCGGGGAGCCAGACCGTCGGGGAGATTTCTACGTCAGGCGCCGTATATCGTGATCGAAATCCTCTCGCGCGACGATCGTGCAGGCGATATCGATGACAAGATCGATGATTATCTCGAACTCGAGGTCGAAAACATCTGGGTGATCGATCCGCGACGTCTCCGCGTGGGAATCCGCACAGGCGACGGCAGCCGGATTTGCCGTGAAACCGTCGAAACACTGGACGGTGAGCTCTCGATTGCCCTGAGCGAGATATTCGCGGACATGCAGTCGACAGAAGACCAATGACGCGGTTCTTCGTCCAGAATTTCGGCTGCCGCGCCACACAGGCTGATGGCGCCGCTCTCGAAGCGCAGTTAGCCGAGCGCGGGCTCGCCGCATCCGATGCGCGCGAGAATGCGGACCTGGTTGTTCTGAACACTTGCACCGTTACTGCCGAAGCCGATAGCGACGCGCGTTCAACAATCCGCCGGGTACATCGCGAAAATCCTGAAGCGCGAATTCTCGTCACCGGTTGTTATGCCCAGCGAGCGCCGGATGAGCTGGCGGAAATGCCGGGCGTCGAATGGGTGGTCGGCAACTCGCATAAGACGCAGATCGCGGAAATTGTGGCCGGGGAAATCCCGTATCACGGGCAGATTATCACCGGCGATATTTTTGAAACGCGCGATATTCTGACGGCCCCGATTCTCGAGGCGTTCTCTGATGCGACAGGTGACCGGACGCGCCCGAATCTGAAGATTCAGGACGGCTGCCACAATCGCTGCTCGTTCTGCATCATTCCCTTCGTACGCGGGAAGAGCCGTTATGTTGGAGCGGACCAGATCGTTGAGCAGGTGCGCGCGCTCAGCGCAAAGTACCGCGAAGTGGTGCTCTCGGGCATCAACCTGGGACGGTGGGGCAGGGAATCGGGAAGCACCATGCGCTTCCCCGATCTTCTGCACCGGTTACTTTCCGAGACGGGCATTGAGCGCCTGCGCCTGAGTTCGGTTGAGCCGATGGATTTCTCCGACGATCTGCTGGGGCTGATGGCCGAAACTCCAAGAATCTCGAAGCATGTGCACGCGCCCCTGCAATCGGGATCGGATACGATCCTGCGCAAAATGCATCGCAAGTACCGGCCGCGGCATTATGCGGATCGAGCGATGAAGGCCCGGCAGCTGATGCCGGACGCAGCCATCGGCGCGGACGTTATGGTGGGGTTTCCGGGGGAAACCGATGAACTGTTCGAAGAATCGCGGCAGTTTATCCAATCGATGCCGTTCACTTACCTGCACGTCTTCACCTATTCGGAACGCCCGGGGACACCCGCTGCGACGATGCCAGGAGCGGTGCCGATTCGCGTGCGCAAGGACCGGAATCGCATTCTGCGCGATTTGGCGAATGAAAAGAATCTCGCGTTCCGCAAGAGTTTACTCGGCAGGGAGTTCACGGCGGTGACGCTCGATCCGCCGGGCCTCGCGCTCACCGATACCTACATCTAGGCGACGCTCGATTTGCCTTATACGCCGAATCGGCTGGTGCGCTTGCGGCCGCGCGCATTGACGGACCAGGGAGTCAGCGCGCAAGTCGTCGGCGTCTGATGAAGAACGATCCGGTTGAGTCGGCGCTTGCCCGGCTGGATGATATTCCGCTGCGCACGCCCGAAGGGCAAAAGCAAATCGCGAAAGCACTGGCTTCGAGATCCAATCTGGTCGCGGCGAAAGCGGCCCGCATTGCGGGCGACGCGCAGTGGACGGAATTAACGGATGATCTGGTGGCGGCGTTCGACCGCTTCCTGAAACGCGCTACCGATGGCGATAAAGGCTGCATGGCGATGATGGCCATCGCGCGGGCGCTCTTTAATCTCGATTACGACGGCGCGGAGTTGTATCTGGATGGCATGCGCCACGTACAAATGGAGCCGGGGTGGGGCGGCTCATTCGACACGGCTGCGGAACTCCGGGCGGTTTGCGCGATGGGGCTCGCGAGCACCAGATACCCGGCGAAATTACGCGCGCTGGTGGACCTTCTAGTCGATCGCGAATGGCAGGCGCGCGCCGGAGCGGTACGTGCGCTCGCCGCAGCCGGATCCGAAGCAGCATTGTTGCTGTTGCGATTCAAGGCGCTCTCGGGCGATCGCGAGCCGGAAGTTCTCGCCGATTGTTTCAGCGGATTACTTTCAGCGGAGGGCGCTGAAGCAGTTCCATTTGTCGCATCGTTTGCCACTTCAAAGGACAAGGAAATAAGCGAGGCTGCAATTCTTGCGCTGGGAGCGAGCCGGCGCGCCGATGCGATCGAGTGGATGCAGAATCGGTTTCAGCAGATCGCGAGCGCGGAAATGCGGAAGTGCATTCTTCTTTCGCTCGCTACGTCGCGAACGGATGCAGCGATCGATTTCTTGTTGGGTTTGATCAGCACGGGCAGTCCGCAAGTTTCCGCGTTCGCCTTATCCGCAATGGAAATCAATCGAGGCGATGAACTGATCCACCAACGAGTTGAAAAAGCGTTACGCGAACGTCAGGATTGAACGATCAATCAGTGCAGGTGAGCAATGACAAACCAAAGAAGAATCAAAACGTCCTCCCGCGCACCGATGTAGCAAGCCAGTTGCCGTTTCGACCAAAGATCAGATGATAGCCGCGGTGGACCGGGCAAGGCGCAGCGCCGCATCGCCGGATTGCTCGGTAACGATGAGTACGCTTAACTGACGATCCCGAAATCCCGCAACGTGCTCTGCACCCTGCGTTTCCGCATGTATCGCCGCGGCGCCATCGGCCGGACCCAGGAAAACGGAAAAGTTTTGCGCATCGTTTACATGAACGTCGTTTACATAAACGTCGCTTACATAAACAAGGTGCAGGAAAATCTTCCCATCCAGCCGGCAGAGCTTCCCTTGTGCGAGATGGTATCCGGCCGGTGCCATAGCGTCGATGGCGGAACCCGAAATGCCCTGGCGTCCAGCCAGCGTTTCGATCGAAGCCCGATCGGTGAACCATTTCCTGGGTTGCCGATTGACAATCTCCAATCGATGATCCAGGGCGGCAGCGGCATAGACAGGTTCCGCCTGCGACGAGAAGATTGTCCGAATGCCCAGGGCCAATAGCAACAAAGCAGCAATGCCTGCCAATGCGAACATCCATCGCTGCGACCCGCTCCGCTGCGATGACTGCGCGATCAACCTCCGCACCTCGCCCTCAACCCGTGAGCCATCGAAATGCTCGGCCAGCACGCTTTGACGCAGTAGCGCATCGAACGTCTTTTGCTGCCCCAGTTCGCGCGCGCACGATGGACAAACCTTCGCGTGGGCGGCAACCTGCTCCGCGCGCGTCGATTCCAGCTCTCCGGTCAGATAGAGCGGGGCGAGATCCAAAACGTCCTTGCAATTCATCAATTTTCCTTTCCAGCGAATGCCGCGCTTGACTTATTCGTGGCCAGCCGCATACGCATCGCCTGCCGGGCACGGCTCAGCCGTGACATTACAGTGCCAACGGGCACCGCCAGGATTTCCGCGATTTCTCCGCAGGTGAAACCCTCCACCACTCCCAGCAGCAGGACCGTCCGGTGATCGAGGGGCAACGCATCCAGCGCGCGGGTAACTTCCATGGCCTCGTCGAGCGCCGGGGTGACAGTCCCAACTTCAGCCGTCAGGGGAACCGTGTTCGGAACTCTTTGCTGCTTTCGGCCCTGCGCATAAAACGTATTGAACAAGATGCGAAAAAGCCATGCCCTCGCGTTGGTCCCCATGTGCAGTTGATGAAAGCTGCGCCAGGCCAGCAGAAGACACTCCTGGACAAGGTCTTCCGCCACGGAAGACCCGGACGTCAACCTGCGCGCGACACGGAGCAAGCTCCGCGAATGACACATGACAACGCGCTCGAATTCGTCCTGTCGCGCAGGCACAGTTGGGCTGTTTCGATCCAGGAGATTCCATGGCGCAGACCAAAGGCCTGCGCCACAGATCCAGCTCTAGCTCTTCTTCAGTTCGTCAAGCGTAGCCAGCACTTCCTGGCTGTGCGGATTCGGGTTCACCTTCATGAAAACCTTGCGAATCACGCCTTTGGGATCGATGATAAACGTGTTGCGCGCGGCCACGACGTTGTCGCCGAATTTCTGTGTTGAGCCGTATGTCGTGACAACCTTCTTATCGGGATCGGAAAGCAGTTTGAACGTCAGGTTCTCTTTGGTGCAGAATTCGACGTGGGAATCCACGCTGTCAACGCTGACGCCGAGGATGGCGGCTTTCTTCGCGTCGTATTCCTTCTGATCCCGCTGGAAGTTGTGGGCTTCGATGGTGCAGCCTGGCGTCATGTCCTTCGGATAAAAGTAGAGGACGACCCATTGGCCGCGATAATCGTGCAAGCTGACTTTTTTGCCTTCCTGCGAGCTGAGCGTGAAGTCGGGCGCCACCGAACCAACCGCCGGCACATCGTCGGCCGCGCGGACCACCGGGCGGGACATCGTCAGAAGTAGCGCAACGGCAGGAACCAATCCGGTCATGATGCGGGAAATCTTCATTTATCGTTCTCCTCTTGTACAGGTCCGCGTTTGGGCGGCCTTTCTGATATTAGAACGCCGGGAGCGGCAAAAATCATCCATGGGGGAGTGGATGTGCTGAATTTCGGGATGTGCTGAATTTTACGGCGCCGCCGGCCTGGCCTCGTTTCCGCCTGCTGTGTGGCTCGCGAAGTGAGCACAGGTTTCGCATGTTACGCAAACATCCACATCCCCTATTCGCCGCGCTGGCGCAATCCTGTTTACCGGCTTGGCGGTGCAGATCGCGCCAGCCCGGACCCAAGGACCGGTCCGCTCCGAGGACGAGAGAAAGAGCATAGTCGCCACGGCCGAACAAATTGCCGGGACGGGCAAGGTAACGGATCAGCTTTTGGTGAAAGCCCAATAAGCTACTGAATTTAACGGAGATCATTATGGAAAATAAGAAGACGGCAGTATTCGGTATTTACGCCACATCCGCTCAGGCAGAACGGGCGGTCGACGAACTGGTGCGCGCGGGATTTCCGAGCGCAGATATCTCTGCGTTGATCCAGGACTACCGTGGCACGAGGGATTTCGCCCCCGGAAGGCACAGCGGCCGGCGTGACGACGGGCGGTATTGTCGGCGGAACGCTCGGCATGGCGGTGAACCAACGCCATCGGCGATTTTATTTGCGTAATACCGAAAATGCTCTCTCAATTCGCACTCCGGCTTGCCACAAGCAACTCGGATGCCTTTACATTCCGAATGGCACCAGCATTGCTTAAGTAAGAAGCGAGGTGACGTTGATGGAAGCGCTAATTGTGAGCGCCGCTTTCGCGGGAAGTCTCGGGACAGCCTGGATGATTCAACGGACGATTCTGATCGTGTGTCTGAAGGCTATCGCACCGAATCGCCGTTGAATAGTACGCTATTTGCGCGATCCGCGCCGGAGGTTCTTCAGTTTCGCCTGCCGCTGTTTGGTTTTCTTGCGCTTCGGCTTGCTGATGAGAAAAGTGCCGCTGCCCACGTACTCTGCTTTGTAAAGCTTGTCTTCTGCCAATGGTTTCGCTCCGCCGACGATGAATCGAAATTTCATTGTAACGCGCTACTGCTTCCGTTGAAGACGGCGTGGGACTATTTCAGTAGATGCTTCCGGGTATGAATCCAGAGCGAGTTCGCTGGTGCGCGATTCTCACGGTCATCGTGCTTCTCGCCGGCGGCTGGCAGGCTCCCCCCGTAGCTGCAAACACCGCGCCCCCCGCTTCCAGGCTTCCGACGGCCGGGGAAATCGATTCCATCCTGAAAGAACTTTCTGATATCACGGGTTTCCGCATCCGGAAACAGCTCCCGTTCGCGTTGATCACCCGCGATGAGGTGAATCGATACATCAAGGAGCAGATCAAGGACTCGGTCAAGCCGGATGAGATACGCGCCGAAGAGGCGACCTTGAAGAAGTTCGGATTTGCGCCGGCCGATTTCGATCTGAAGAAGACCACCATCGATCTGTTAACCGAACAAGCCGCGGCTTTTTACGATTTCAAACGGAAGAAACTATTCATTTCCGACTGGGCGACGGTCAACATGCGCGACGTGGCCCTGATTCACGAGCTCGCGCATGCGCTGGCCGATCAGAATTTCCCGATCAAGCGATTTCTCGATAAGTCTTCGGACGATAGCGAAGGCTCCCTCGCGCGGCAAGCCGTGGTGGAGGGGCAGGCTTCCTGGCTGATGTTCGAAGTGGAAGCGCGCAGAGCGGGCAGATCGCTCGCCGAAGAAAGCACCGCCCGGCAGTTCCTGAATGCTGACGTCGACACGCCGGACGAAGACTATCCGGTGTTCAACAATGCGCCGCTTTATCTGCGCAGAACCCTGACCTTTCCGTATTCGGAAGGCGGCAAGTTTCAGCAAGCTGTCTTCCTCCATGATGGCAGGCTCGCGTTTGCGCGGGTTTTTCGCGAGCCTCCCGTTTCGAGTGCGCAAATTATGCATCCCGTGCAGTATTTTGAAAACGTCGGCCCCACGAGCCCGGATCTGCCGAAACCGGCCAGACACACAAAGTTATTCATCGCCGGTACGATGGGGGAACTGGAAACCAGGATATTGCTCGAACAATACGCCGGGCCCGATCTCGCCGGGGAACTGGGGCCGAAGCTCAAGGGATCGAATTATCGGATCGATGAAACAAAGCCGGATCACCGCCTGACGCTTGTTTATGCTTCCGAATGGAGCGACGACGATGCCGCGTCGCGGTACTTTACCGCTTATCGGAAGGTGTTGCGCGGCAAGTGGAAGCGCTTCGATATCGCCGACGAGCGCGCAGGCCGGTTTTCAGGCAAATCGGAAGACGGGTATTTTCTGGTTACGCGCGACGGCAAGCGGGTCCTCAGCGAAGAGGGATTTGGGGAAGCTTTCGATTCATTGCCGATACCTGCTCGCGTCGATAACATACCGCGAGAGGGAGCTCTCAGGGCTTCCGGCCGCTAGCAATCGGCGCTCTTTCGTGAGTCCTTTTGCCTCCTTGTTTGTGTCCCAGCCTGCGCTCTACGCCGGCATAGTTGAAGATGAGTCCCCGCCCGAACGAGCTGTTTAAATCCATCTGCATCGAGGTGCCCATACGCCTCTTCGAGAAGCGGATCCGCCTTTTCAATCGCCCGGCGGCAACGCAGAGCAAGCCCAGGTTAGCGATGCCTTCGCCCACGCGCGGATCGTTTGGTCTGAGTGCCTTTTGCGTGATCGAAAGCGCCCGCTGGAGGGATTCCTCCGTGGTGGAAATTGCGCCGTATTGAGTGGATACGGCGCCCGGAATGGAATAACCAAAAGCTGCCCCAGGTAAATGCCGGCATAGACTTCGAGCGAGTCCTGCGCAGTCTGTTCTGCAAGCCCGTACTTATGTTCGCTCAGATACACCTTACCCAGGACGGCCAGGGCCCTGCCTGTGCCCGCAGGCCTTGCAGAAGCGCTGCCGCCTCTGGTTATTTACAAGCTCTCGCGCCTGATCCCAACCTCTTCGTGAGTCGGCTGGGTGGCATCGGCGGCCGCCGCCAGGGGCGACCCTGTCAGGATCGCCAGGCAATAAAATCAGAGTGAAAAACCGAGGGCTCGCATAGTGCTCCGCAGCAACGCATCGGCAAAATTCGAACCAGAGAACGATTTCTCACATCCCGCTGGTTCGAGCGCCTGTCTCGTCCAGCGATCTGTGTAAACTGGTTCCTGAGAGTGAGTACCCGGACGCCTCGCCCGGCTTGTAATCTCACCTGCTCCCCGCCGCCAATCAACCTGAGCGCATGAAAGGAACGGAAGTGCCAATCGAAAACCCAACCGTAAACAGCGAAGCGCTGGACACCTTATCCATCAACACGATCCGCATCCTCTCAGCCGACGCAGTGCAGGCCGCCAACTCAGGGCATCCCGGCATGCCGATGGGAGCGGCCGCAATGGCCTACACGCTTTGGACACGCTTTCTGAAGTACAATCCGGCCGACCCTCAGTGGTTCGACCGGGATCGTTTCATACTCTCGGCCGGACACGGATCGATGCTGCTTTACAGCCTGCTCCATTTGACGGGTTACGACTTGCCGCTGGATGAACTCAAACGCTTCCGGCAATGGGGCAGCAAAACCCCGGGGCATGTGGAACGGGACCATGCACCGGGCGTCGAAGTAACGACGGGGCCCCTCGGCCAGGGTTTCGCCAACGGTGTCGGCATGGCGATCGCCGAAGCGTGGCTGGCCGCGCGTTACAACCGGCTGGGCCACACCATCGTGGATCACTATACGTACGCCATCTGTGGCGACGGCGACCTGATGGAAGGGATCACGCACGAGGCGGCTTCGCTCGCCGGGCACCTACAGCTCGGCAAGCTCATTTATCTGTACGATCAGAACCACATTTCACTCGCCGGCGGCACAAATCTCTGTTTCACGGAAGATGTCGCGGCGCGATTCGCGGCCTATGACTGGCATACACGGACGGTCGAAGACGGAAACGATATCGAGGATATAGCGAGTGCGATCGACGAGGCGCAAAAAGAGCATTCCCGGCCTTCATTGATCCTGGTTCGCACGCATATCGGCTACGGAAGCCCGAAGAAACAGGACACCTTCGGGGCCCATGGCAGTCCTCTGGGAGAAGAAGAATTGCAGGCGACGAAGAAGGCTCTTGGCTGGCCGACAATGGACAAGTTTTACCTGCCCCAGCCCGCAGTGGATCATTTCCGGGAGGCTCTTCCCAGGGGCGCCGCGGCCCAGCAGGCCTGGCGCCGGAAGTTCGAAGCCTGGAAGAGCGCGTTCCCGAATGAAGCCGCCGAGTTTGAGCGGATGGTGGCAGGGAGGCTCCCGGACAACTGGGCTGCGGACCTTCCGAAGTGGAAGCCGTCGGACAAGCCCATCGCGACACGCGCCGCTGGCGGCGAGGTGCTGAACGCGCTTGCCAAACGGATCCCGAATATCATTGGCGGGTCGGCCGATCTGAATCCCTCCACCAATACCGCTCTCAAAGGCATGGGAGATTTTCAGCCCGCCGAATTTGAGGGGCCCGGGACACAAGGCGCGGTGGGCGGCGAGTGGGATTACGGCGGACGCAATGTGGCATTCGGGGTTCGCGAACATGCCATGGGCGCGGCCGTGAACGGCATGGCGGCGCATGGCGGGGTGTTTCCCTTCAGCGCGACATTTCTGGTTTTTTCGGATTACATGAAGCCGTCGATTCGGCTGGGGGCCTTAAGCAAGCTCCAGGTATTCTACGTCTTCACTCACGACAGTATCGGCGTCGGCGAGGATGGGCCGACGCACGAGCCGATCGAGCAGCTCGCCGGGTTACGCGCCATCCCAGGCCTGAGTGTGATCCGGCCCGCGGACGCTACCGAGACTGCGGAAGCCTGGGCTTTTGCGATCGAACGTCAGGGTCCGACTCTGTTTGCGCTTTCGAGGCAAAATCTCGCTCACCTGGATCGGACTCGCGCGAAAGATCCGGCGGTGGCTCGAGGCGCCTACATACTGTCAGAAGCGGATGGCGGCGCGCCCGACGTAATACTGATCGGAACCGGTTCGGAAGTCGGGCTCTGCGTAACGGCCCAAGAACGTCTGGCTGCTCTCGGTGTCCGCGCACGCGTCGTGAGCATGCCGAGCTGGGATTTATTCGACGCGCAGGATGACGCGTACCGCGAGCGCGTGCTGCCCGCGGCGGTGAAGAAGCGTGTCACGGTTGAGGCCGGCTCCTCCCAGGGTTGGCATCGCTGGGCGAGTGAAGGAATCGTGATCGGGATCGATCATTATGGCGCCTCCGCTCCGGGCGAAGAGATCATGACGAACTTCGGATTCACCGCGGAACACGTCACCTCCGCGGCACTACAGCTGATGGGTAGGATCGACGAGGCAAAAAAGGAGTATGGCGTCCGAACGGCCTTCGCGGCGACCGCGCCTTCTGACGGCCACTCCTGATCGGCCAGGGAACGCCGGCGATTTTTGCCGCCGGTTCTTTACGAACGTTGCAGTAAAGGCCGAAGCTCTCGAACGTTCTTCATACTTTCAATTGAAAGAACGCTCTCAATGAGCTTCGCGCTTTTCGCAGCTCCAAGCGCCGGGGCCGTCAGTTCACGGCACTTCGCAACCACCTCGTCGCGCGTCATTGGATTGTCCGACGTCCCGCGCACTGCCTCGACGCGTTCTGTGAGCGCGGTCCCATCGTTGAGCGTTACTTCCACGATGGTCTCGCGCTTCGGATACAGCCGTTCCAGTTCCTCATCCGGGATCAGTTGAACTTTCGCGCGTTGCCGGAGCACCGCGGGATCCTGCATACGCGGCTTATCGTGCGCAGCCTGGAAGGAAGCGGTCTTATCCATCAGCATCACCGCAACCATGTGCTGCAGGCAGATATCCGGCATCTCGCGGTTATTCACCGTATTCGCTTCGCTGGTCGCCACGCGTACCATAACCTTCCGCACCTGGTCCGCTTCGAACGGGTGTTTCCTGAGTATGCTCTGGAGCGCATCGAGCGGCGCCTGAATAGGCGATCCGACCGTCCATTTCTTGATATTCGTGCGGGTAATTTCGTAGCGCTCGCCGAGCTTGTCGATGAGCTTCGCCGGGTCTGCCTTGGGCGCGAATGCCATCAGGAAATTATCCGGCCCGGACAAAATGTCCTCCACTCCGCTGGCGCCCAATTGAATCAGCAGGGCGGCGGTAACGCCATTCCGCGCTGGCATCCCGGCAAACACCAGCGATTTCTCCACGTGTTCGGTATCACGCTCCCACGCCGCGATTCCCGCAGCCTGCTGCGCGGCATAGTCGAGCACCCAGCGCATCTGGTGCGCGTCCAGGCTCGCCGCGGATCCCGCCGCGGCGGCAGCCCCAAAATCCTCCGCGATGCTATGGGAGCTGCGATGCGTCTCCATCTGCCAGGGCAGCCCGCCCAGAGTCAGGGTGACCCGGGGGCCGACGTCGTAGCCCAGCGTGACCGCGCGCAGGAATCGATTCCCGTCGATCCCAAATTGTTCTCCGGCTGCCAGCGCCGCGGGAACCACTGCGCAGCCGGGGTGAGATTGCGAAGGCGCGTGGGAGTCGTCCGTTTCGTCGGAATGCGCCAGCATCCCGTTGGCGAGCGCCGCTTCGATCGCCCCGCACAATACATCCGAGCCGGCCACAGTGGCGACTTTTTCCCCCGCGTGAGCGCGTGCGAACTGCAGCGCGACACGCCCGGGAGGCAGGTCCGCACCGGAAATCATGGCGGCGAATGTGTCGAGAATATGATGCTTCGCCGCCTCGACCACGTTATCGGGCAAAGCTCGCCCGGCCGCCCCGCTCATATAAGTGCTGAGCATGGTCATGACCTGGCTGACGGGCGCTGGCTCCGCTGCAAAAGCTTCCGCGCGAAAGCCGGCTGCAGTAATGAATGCGCCTGCCTGCTTTAACGCGTCTCGACGGGTCATCGTTTATAGCCTATCTCTTGTAGCCTATTTTGCGCAGAAATTCGCGCCGGTCTTTCGCGTTCTCAGCGGATTCCACCCCCTTGGGTGAAGATCCATCGATCACGCCAAGTACGCCACGCCCCAGCTCGGTTTCGGCAACAATTACCTCCACCGGATTCGCCGTGGCGCAGAAGATATTGCAAACCTCCGGCGCCGCCTGAATCGCCTTGAGGGCATGGATAGGGAACACATCGCGCATCGCTACGGCAAAGAAATGGCCCGCCGCCACCGACGACGCAATTTCAATCGCCGCTTCCTGCAGTTCCGCGTCATTGCCGTCCGCACGCGTCAGGCAAGGCCCCGAGGCCTCATTGAACGCGATCCCGAACTTGATCTGGGGCGCGGAATTGACCATTGCCTCGTAGACATCCTCCACCGTCTTGATGAAGTGGCTCTGCCCAAGGACAATGTTCGCGTCCTTCGGAATCTGAAGCTTGACCGCGTGCAGATTCAGCATCGCGAACTACGATTTCGGCGTCTTCTGCGCGGCGGTGCTGGAGGTTGTCGTCGTGCCTTTCAGGAATTTATCGATCTCCGCGCGGATATTCACTTCCTGATGAGACAGAAATGCCTCGTCGCCGATGTATTGCGACCGGATCATCCCGTGCTTATCGATAAAGACCAGAATCGGCACGAAATAAGGATCGCCGATCGGGAACTGCAGATACTCGAGCACGGCCCTTGTATCGGATACGCCAACCGGGAAATTAAGTCCCAAGCCATTGTGAAACTCGACCACGCGCTGCGCCGCGCCCTGATCGAACACCGCGCCCAGCATCTGGACGCCTTTGGCCGCATACTCTTTCTGTATCTGCGTCAGCACCTGCGCGGTCTTCTGGCAATGCGGGCAGGTGGTGTACATAAACGCCAGCACTATGGCCTTCCCTTTGTACATGCTCAGCAGCTGCTGAGATCCGTCCGCCATTTTGAAAACAAATTCGGGCGCTTTGCGTGGAATCTGCGCCCCAAAACCCGGCGCCGTGAAGGTCGATGTGGCGAGCGCCATCAGTGCAAGGAGTTTAGTCATTCTCGAATTAGTTTACTCCCACCGAATGCTGCGGTGGCGTCAGCATGGAAAATCGCGAAGGCATGATGCGGTTTCGCGGCTCCTCAAGCAGGTGTTCGATACGGCAGCGGAGAATCAGGTTGACAAAATTCTTGTAAATAGCCTCGCCACGGCATCGTCACTGAAGTGTTTTTAACTGCCAGGCTAACCGGGAGACGCGACTTTCAAGTCGCGTTATTTCTCGTACGCGGCAACGCGGCTTTCCAGCCCCGCTTCCCGATCAATCGGCGTTCCGGCGTTCTCTTTTGGCGAGCGAGCCATCAGGAATGCGCCGATCGTGACCGCGAGCCCCAGTGAAAGCATTGCTATGTGCTCCGCAAACCACTTCGCGTCAATCGCCCCGCCGTTGCCGACGCCAAAGCATCCGCAATCGACGATTAACCCGAGTGCGTACGCCCTGATCCCTACGCCGAGAAACAGCGTGAGCAGGAGAGTAGCGATAAGTGCAAACCAACGCGTCAGGATACTGGTGAGCAAAGCGAACCCGAGCGCGACCTCACCCCACGGCAAAATCCTCGCGATGGGCTGTATCCAGCTGTCGGGGACCGCCTTGAACGACTCCACCGATATCGCAAACTGCAGCCATGGTTCGCGGACCTTCTCGTATCCGGCGTAAAGAAAAATGCCGGCAATCGTCAGGCGGCCGGCAATCAGGAGCCAGCGTTTCATTGCGCGAGTTTCTGGTCCAGATACTGCTTCAGGATCACGTAGGGCATTCCGCCCGCGATCACTTCACGCTTGCCCTTCGCCACAATCACGATGGTGGGTGTCTGGTTCAGGTGGTCCTGATTGGCGCCAAATGCTTCATCCCGAACCGCTGTATCGTCCAGGTGCGAGTCCGTTTTGACGAGCGCGCGAACTTTTTCCATATCCGCCGGGGCCAGCACCTTCGCTACGGCCGCATCCACATTCCCGTTCTGCGACCAATCGGGTTGGGTCAGGAAGATCTGGTGGGTGACGAGATCGAACTTACCGATTTCTCCGGCTGCATTCGCATACCGCGTGGCAACCTTTGTGAATTGGTGCTGCGGGAGCCGGAAGTCGCGGTGGATCAGCCGAAGCTTGCCCGTCGCAACATAATCCTTGATCACGCTGGGCATGACTTCGAGGGTAAAAGCACGGCAGGCCGGACACTCGTAATCCGTGTAGAGCTCCATTGTGAGCGGAGCGGTCGGAGAGCCCGACTCCTTGTAGCCCGCCACCGCGTTGGAGGCAGGGGCGACCTTCGTGTCGGATACTTTCTTCAGCGACGTCGCAGGCGTCTGGGCTTGGGCCGTGAACATCAAGGCAGGTAGTAAAACCAGGAGGAATCGCATTGCATATATATTATGCCAGTGAATTTGCTCCCGGAAAGTCACCCCTGACCGATTTGGAGTCTTCGCGCTGGATCCGGATTGTTTCTCCCCCCGGGGCCGGTTAAGCCTTTCGCGTTGAAGTATGTGTTTTGAGGCGGACTGAAAGCCGTTCCACGTCGAATATCATAGACGCAGTCCTATGCGAAGAAAGCTCCACCTCGCGGCATTGCTATTCGCCGGACTTTCCGTCTGGTCTTTGACTCCGGCCCAGGCGCAGGCGCCCGCGCAGGATCAGGCGCAAGCGCCTCGGGGCTCCGCAGGGACCGAGTCCGGGTTCGCTGTTTTTCAGACGCGCTGCATGAGTTGTCACGGTAACCCCGCCGTGGAACGCGCGCCTTCTCCGGCCACGATCCGGGAAATGTCCCCGGAACATATCTATGAGGCCTTGACCACAGGCGCCATGAAAGGCCAGGGTTCCAGCCTGAGCGAGGACCAGCGGCGGATGGTCGCTACTTTCATGAGCGGCCGTACGCTCGGCAGCGAGGAGCAAGGCGATGCGAAGAATATGCCCAATCAATGTCCGGGCGACTCTCCCCTGTCCGATCCTTCGGCCGGTCCGGAATGGAATGGATGGGGTGCCGACGCCAGCAACGACCGCTTCCAGACCGGAAAAGGCGCCGGTCTCTCGCCGGAGCAAGTGCCACAACTCAAGCTGAAATGGGCCTTCGGTTATCCCACGGGTCTCTCGGCTTTTGGACAGCCCTCGGTTGTATCGGGCCGGGTATTCGTAGGGGCCGATACCGGGTATATCTATTCGCTGGATGCGAAGACCGGTTGTGTTTACTGGTCCTATAAGACAAAGGGTTCGGTACGTAACGCGATCAACGTCGGACCGGTGAAAGGGCGAGGCGCCACGAAATACGGTGTCTTCTTCGGAGATGCTCATGCCAACGTCTATGGCCTCGATGCGCAAACGGGCGCCGAGTTGTGGGTCACGAAAGTCGACGATCATTTCGTCGCCCGTATTACGGCCGCTCCCGCGCTATACGCCGGACGGGTGTACGTTCCGGTTTCTTCTTCGGAAGAATTTACGGCCGCTACGCTGGATTACCCGTGCTGCACTTCGCGCGGTAGCGTTTCGGCGCTCGACGCCAATACAGGCAAAGTCATCTGGAAGACTTACGTCGTTTCCGAACCGAAGCCGACCAGGAAGAACTCCAGAGGCGTGCAGAACTACGCGCCCGCCGGCGGTTCGGTATGGAATACGCCGACCGTCGATGTCAAACGGAACGCTCTCTACTTCGGCACCGGCGATGCGGAAACCGAACCGGCCCCGGGCACCACCGATGCGATTATGGCGGTGGATCTGAAGACCGGAAAAGTCCGGTGGCACTATCAGGCCCAGGCGAACGATGCGTTCCTCGGAGGCTGTAACGGCGCGTCCAAAACCGATAACTGCCCCTCGGAGAACGGTCCCGATCTCGATATCGGCAACTCGCCAATTCTGAAGACCCTCACCGGCGGAAAGAGAATTCTGCTGGCGGCCACGAAAGATGGCAACGTCATCGCGCTCGATCCGGACAAAAACGGCGCGGTGGTCTGGCACGTCAACGTAGCGCCCAAACCGGCGGACAATTCGTTTGCGGGCCGCCTGCGGGGAATTGTCTGGGGAGGAGCCGCGGATGAGAAAGCCGCCTATTACGGTCTCAGCGCCGGTGCGATGGTTGCGGTTCAGCTTTCGACCGGCGAGCGCCTCTGGTTTACAAGTCTTGCGCCCGAAGGCAAGCGGGTTTCGAACGCCGCGGCCACCACGGAGATTCCTGGTGTTGTGTTCGTCGGCGGAACGGATGGAACGATTCATGCGCTCTCGACCGCGGATGGCAAGATCGTGTGGGAGTATGACACAGCGCACCCGTTTGATACCGTCAACCAGGTTCCGGCGCATGGCGGCGGCATCGGCTCGGCTGGCGTAACGGTCGCCGGGGGCATGATGTTCGTGGGCTCAGGTTACGGCATCACGGGGAATAATTCCGGCAACGTGCTGCTCGCGTTTTCGGCGGAGTAAGCCTGCCCGTGTTGTTTTGATCGATCAATATCTCGCCGCGCTTAATATGAAGAGATGAGGGATTCCGCGCTGCTTGATCACATTGCGAAGCAGCCACACGGAAAAACCAGCCTCAAGCACCTCTTCAGGGAACTCCGCGTCAAGGGCGACGATCGCGCCTCGATCGAAGCTGCCATCGACCGGTTGACCGGTCGGGGCGAATTGATTCAGCTCCCGAACCAGCATTACGTGGCCGCTTCCCGCAGCCGCGAATTTATCGCCGGGCGTGTCAGCATTCACCGCGACGGCTACGGATTTCTGATTCCCGACCGCCCCGTTCCAGGGCTGCAAGGCGATCTCTACATCGGCCGCGACAGCACGCGCGGAGCCATGAATGGCGACCGCGCCATTGCCCGCATCACACACTCCGGACCCAACGGCCGCTCCGAGGGCGAAATCGTAAAGGTCCTCACGCGCGCGCACCCCACCGTTGTCGGCCAGTTCCGCATCAATCGAAGCGGCATGTTCGTCGCGCCTCACGATGAGCGTCTCACCGAATGGATCGAAATCCCGGAAGACATGGCGATCCCCGCCCCCGTCGAACAGACTGACCGCATCGGCCCGAAGGCCATCGAAATCTCCGACCTCAGCCAGATGGACGGTATGATCGTCAACGCGGAAGTTCTCGACTACGGCGATCGCAAAGGCCCCCCCGTCGGCCGCGTGATCGAAATCCTTGGCGCACCGGACGACTTCGGCATCGACGTCGAAATCATCATCCGCAAGCATCATCTGCCCAACCGGTTTCCTTCCGGGGTGATCGACGAGGCGCAATCGATTCCGGCCCTGATCACCAGCGCCGAAATGAGAGGCCGCCGCGATTTTCGCGACCTCCCCATCGTGACCATCGACGGGGAAACGGCGCGCGATTTCGATGACGCCGTGCTTGTCGACAAGCTGCCCGACGGCCACTATGCGCTGCAGGTTCACATCGCGGACGTCAGCCACTACGTCACGCCTGGAAGCTCGATCGACGCGGAAGCGCGATTGCGCGGAACCAGCGTCTATTTCCCGGACCGGGCAGTCCCGATGCTGCCATTCGAGCTTTCGACGAACATCTGTTCGCTGATTCCCCACGCCGACCGCCTCGTCGTTTCCGCGCTCATCGAGTTTGACCGGCATGGTGAGCCGCTGACTTTCGAATTTTGCCGGGGCGTGATCCGCAGCGTCGAGCGCATGACCTACGCGAACGTGCACCTCCTGCTGGAGGGCGACCCCGCACAGAGGGCCCGGTATGCCCCGCTCGTGGAACGATTCGAAATCATGCGCGAATTCGCCGAGATCCTGCAGCACAAGCGAAACAAGCGCGGATCGATCGATTTCGACCTCCCGGAACCCTTGATCGAATTCGACGAAACCGGAGTCATGACCGGCATCGGGCGCAGCCCCCGCAACATCGCGAACCGCATCATCGAGGAATTCATGCTGGCGGCGAATGAGGCAGTGGCGGCGCACCTCGAGCAGACCGGGCACCCTGCGATCTATCGGGTTCACGAGCTCCCGGACCCTAAACGCGTGATGGAGTTCGAAGACATCGCCGCGCAGTTCGGATACTCGCTTGGCGTAGGCGCAATCCCGATCTCGCGCCACAGATATAAAGAGCGGAAAGCCGAAGGCCGTAAGGTCTATAAGGATGTGATCATTCCTCAGGAAATCAAACTGTCCTCAAAGGCGTATCAGAAACTGGTGGCGAAGATCGAAGGCAACCCGGAAGAGCGCATCCTGAGCTATCTCATGTTGCGGTCGCTGAAGCAGGCGCGCTACAGCGAGGAAAATATCGGGCATTTCGCCCTTGCCGCCACACACTATACGCACTTCACCTCGCCGATCCGCCGCTACCCGGATCTCATCGTGCACCGTCTCTTGACCGCATCACTCGACCGCGGTTCTTACTCGAATGAGACGGAGCTGAAATCGATAGCCGACGAATGCTCACTCACGGAGCGCCGCGCCGCGGACTCGGAACGTGAGCTGGTGGAGTGGAAGAAGGCGAAGTTCATGGAGAGCCGTGTCGGCGAGGAATTCAACGGCCTTGTGATCAGCACGGCGCGATACGGCCTGTTCGTCGAACTCGCGGACCTGTTTGTCGAGGGTCTCGTCCCCATTGATACGCTTCCCGGAGATCACTACACGTTTCACGAAAACGTGCGCAAGATCATCGGCCAGCGCACGCGGCGCGAGTTCTCGATCGGCGACCACGTGCGCGTGATCCTCGACCGCGCCGACCCGCTGGAGCGCAAACTCCAGTTCTCCATCGTGGAACAGGTCAAAAAGCGGAAAAGGAGAACGCCGGCGGTCTAGCCGCCGGTTCTTTTTTCGCTGCGCTGGACCAGGGCCATTCCTCCGGCGAGGCCGCGAGACCCGCGCTCACCGGGTTGTTCTCGACATATCTCATAACAGAGCCGAGCTCTTTCTCCGAGCGGATACACCGATCGAAATACTCCCGTCGCCAAAACGCTCTTCCAGTCCCGCCGATGATGCGGTTGGCCCGAACCGCGGTTGCGGTTTTCAGCCATCGCATCAAGTCGCCCAACTCAGAACGGGGTTGTAAAACCAGATGGACATGGTTCGGCATGACTACCCAGGCGAACAAAGTATAAAAGCCCCGCACGGTCTCTCCGTATAACAGGGCCTTGATGAACATCGCAGCGACTCGCGGGTCCCTCAGCCATTGCGGACCGTTCCGCGTCCGGTCCAACTGGCGATCGTCCCGCAGAAACGAACGACCGATACTTGGAGAATTGGTCAGAATCGCCGCGGACGGCTGAGGCATCGTCCCAGCGAGCCGCCAGGCAACAAACACGATGGCTTCCTCCGGGATCCAATGTGGGAGCCTTCTGCGCCAAAACATGAAAAAGAACCGGCGGCAAAGACCGCCGGCGTTACCTCAGTGCTCAGGCTGGAGAATATTCTCGTCGGGCGGCGAGATCGCGCGCGTTTCGCACCAGATGCTCCGCATGGCGGGCCGCCGCCGCGGTAGCAGTAAAGTGGCCCATCTTCCGCCCTGGCCTCGGCTCCGATTTCCCATACAGATGAAGCTTCACGTCAGGTAGAGACAACGCCGCCGGCCAGTCTGGCTCACCGTTCGACCACGCATCTCCAAGAAGGTTGGCCATCGCGGCAGGGCGGGGCATCTCGGTGCTCCCGAGCGGCAACCCGCAAACCGATCGCAGCTGCTGCTCGAACTGGCTGGTTACGCAAGCATCGATCGTCAGATGTCCCGAGTTATGCGGCCTCGGCGCCACTTCATTCACCAGCAAATCGTCATTCCGAGTGAGAAAGAATTCAACGCAAAGAACTCCGGTGACATTGAGCTGTTCCAGAATTCCAAAGGTGATCGCGGTGGCGTTCTTAGCCACATGCGGACCAAAAGGCGCAGGCGTGAACGAAACATCCAGAATCCCGGCAACGTGATGGTTGCAGGAAGGAGCATAGAACACACAGGCGCCATCCACGCCCCGTACACCGATCACGGAAAGTTCAGCTTCGAAATCGACCACCGATTCCAACACCGCTTCCTGCCTGCCCATGGCGTCCCAGGCAGCCTCCGCTTCGGCCAGGCTATTCACTCGATACTGGCCCTTCCCGTCATATCCGAAACCAGCGGTTTTGAGAATTGCGGGACCAAAATCGGGCACCACGCGGCAAAGATCCCCCGCTTCCCGGATCGGTTCGAACCGCGTCACGGGAAACCCATGCTTGCGAAGGAAGGTCTTCTCGCGCAGCCGATGTTGCGTCGTGTGCAGAACCTCTCCGGCAGGGCGAACAATCGCACATTGCGCAGCCGCTTCCGCAGTCGCTGTCGGTACATTCTCGAATTCGAAAGTCACCGCATCCACGGCGGAAGCAAACTGACGGACGCGATCCAGGTCCTCGTAAGGCGCATCGATCTCAACGTCGGCAATCTGACCAGTCGGGGAATCGCGATCGGGAGAATACGTGTGCACCCGATAGCCCATGCGGCGCGCCGAAATCGCGAACATCCGGCCTAACTGGCCGCTGCCAAGCACGCCGATTGTCGAGCCGGGCAGCACGATTCCGGAGGCTTTTTTCACGAGAGAGGTTCTTCGAGTACCTTTCGCTTCTGTTGTTCGCGAAAGGCCTTCAGCTTCTCGCGTAGCGGCGGGCGTTTATTCGCCAGAATCGATATTGCCAGCAGCGCCGCATTCTTCGCCCCGGCCGTTCCGATCGCCAGCGTCGCCACCGGCACACCCGCGGGCATCTGCACAATCGACAGCAGCGAATCGAGCCCCTTCAGCGAACGGCTTTCGATAGGCACGCCGAGTACAGGCAGCGTCGTGTGCGCCGCCGTCATACCGGGAAGATGAGCGGCCCCGCCGGCTCCGGCGATGATCACCTCGATCCCTCGGCCCTCGGCGCCGGAAGCAAGTTCCGCCATCAGTTCCGGCGTCCGATGGGCGGACACCACGCGGTTCTCATGAGCGACATCGAAATCGGTGAGCATTTCGCTCGCCGCGCGCATCGTCTCCCAATCCGACTTGCTGCCCATGATGATGGACACAATGGGAGGAGCCACGATCGGAGAGAGCGGAGCGGAGGCCTCACTGGCCTTGCGCGAGCGTGAATCCCTGCTGGCCATCGAAGGTACGCAACGTTTCGGTCTTGACGATATCGTATCCGGCGGCCGTTACTTTCTGATAGATCGCCGCTATCTGAGCGTGAGTGACGGCCTGGCTGGCGGACGATGCCTTGGGCTGGAAACGGCAGCGATAGCTGTCGGTGACGAACGTCTCCGCCATCCCGATTTCAGGGCCGATGCCGTCGCCATGAGCGACTGTGATAGGGGTCTTTTTAGTCATTGGATGGAATTGAACATCATATCAGCGAGGATAAAATGCGGACCGGAGCGCCGCTCCGCTTCGGTCCGCCGCTCCGCTTCGGCAATGCCGGTCCGGGAACGCCGGCGGTCTTGCCGCCGGTTCTTTTTCTCAGACGACTTTCACGAAAATAATGACAAGCACGTAGAGCGCGAGCGATTCGATCAGCGCCAGACCGAAAATCAACGCGAACCGTATCGCCGGGAACGCGGATGGATTGCGCGCGATGCCTTCGCACGCTCCCGCAACCGCCTTGCCCTGTCCGAGCGCGCAGAGGCCCGATGCGATCGCCATCGCGAAACCCGCGGTGACCGGGACCCAGATGTTACCGCCGCCGGCTGCGCCGCTTGCGCCGCCCTGCGCGAACATCGGGATAGCGCAGAACATCAGCGCGATCATGAGTAAAAAGAACTTCGTCTTCATTTGTGTTTCTCCTTCGGTAGTAAATCGTCTTCCGGAGGTGGTTGCGTTCCTGGCCTGGGGGCCGGAGGCCTCACGCGGAAGACGGCATTAAGCCGGTAAAAATCAGTGTGCTTCTTCGACCGCGCCTGCCACGTAAATCATCGTCAGCAGCACGAAAATATAGGCTTGAAGCAGTCCTACAAACACGTGCAATCCCATAAACAGGGCGGGGAAGACCAGATAAGTCAAACTCAGGAAGACCAGCGTCACCTGCTCGCCGGCATACATATTGGCAAAAAGCCGGACGGATAAAGAAAGCGGTCGGGCCAGGGTGCCGATAATTTCGATCGGAATCATGAGCGGCGCCATCCACCAGATCGGGCCTGCGAAATGCGCCAGGTATTTCCCCACGCCCTTCTTCTGCATGCCCACCCAGTTGAAGTAAAGGAATGCGATCAGGGCGCATCCCACCGGCACGTAGATAACCTGCGTCGGACTCACGAATCCCGGAACGATGCCGATCAGATTGGCCAGCAGCAGGAAGACAAACAGTGTTTCGAACAACACCACGTGCTTGTGACCGTCATGGCCCACCTGGCTTTCTGCCTCGCCCCCGACGAAGTTGTGCACAAGTTCGAATACATGCTGCAACGCGCCAGGCTTATCCACCGACAATCGGGTCCGCAGGATTGCGAACAGCGCAATGATAATCACTGCCACCAGAATCTGCATTACCATGAAATCCGCCCAGGGCTCGGAAGGGTTGTCCGCCTTCTGGTGGAACAAAGCGAGCAACCAGTTTCCCAAACCGCCAAAGTACGCGTTGAAGAGCTTCGTCAACCAGGCTTCATGAGTGACCATATGTTATTAGTTCGTAAAAAATTTCGACGATCACGGCAGCCGGGCACACGAGGAACCCGTAGAGCGCCGCCAGTACATTAAATCCGGATATCCGGAGTATAACAAAGGCCCCCAGGACGAACAAAGCGAACTGGATAAACACGCGTACTCCGGATGCTTTTGGAGGTTTGGCGGAAGTGGTTTTCGCCGCCTCGGCCGCCAATTCCCCGAGCCGATTGACGAACCGTTCGAGCAGCCGGAAATTAAAGTACGCCGCGCCCGCGCCCGCAAAGAATGCAGCTGCGTAGGGAAAGCCTCCGAACCAACCGGACACTCCCGTTCCCACCGCTCCCAGCGCCAGAATCAGACCAGGAATCCGTGCAATCCCCTTATCGAAATCGATTTCCACTCTGAATTCACCGGAGATGCGACTTCAAGTCGCGTCTCCCCAAAACACACCCCTACGTTCCCTGATTCAGTTCGCGGATGAGTTCCACGAATCCGGCCGCGGTTCCCAGCGCGAGGAACACATATCGCAGCCACGTCGTGTGGAACAGCGCATCCAAACCGTAACCCATCGCATACCCGACGAACGTAGCGATCGGCAACAGCAGCGCGAGATTGAGATACTTGCCGATGCCGCGTGAGTCGGTGGGATCCATAAATGTAATCAGCCCTCGAGCGCCGATGGTCCCGCCACACCCATACGGAAGGGATCGTTCTCCGCCAGATTCCCTCCGCGGATGATCTTATCCAGTTCCAGAAAGTCCTGGATCGTAGGCACGTCGGATTTGTAGAGTTCGCCCGGAGGTCCAAAAAACGCAACCCGGCCTTTATCGAGAAACACCACCCTATCCGCCACGTTGTGCAGCAGATCCAGATCGTGCGTCACCACCACGGATGTCAGCCGCAGCTCTTTTTTCAGCCGCAGCATCAGTCGGGTCAAATGGTCGCTCATGATCGGGTCGACCATTGTCGTCGGTTCGTCGTAGAGAATACACTGCGGTTGGGCCGCCAGCGCGCGTGCGATCGCGACCGCTCGCCGGTAGCCCATTGAAAGATCGCCCGGATAAGAATCGCGCGATTCCCAAAGGTCGACCAGTTTGAGCAATCCCGCCACGACATCGTCTTTGTTCTGCGCGTCGTAGTCTTCGCGAAGCTCCAGAGAAAACGCCACGTTTTCCGCTACCGTCAAGGAATCGAACAGCGCGCCCGACTGGAAAACCATCGTGACCTTGCGCCGGATCCGGTTCAGTTCCGCTTCCGAAAACCCGGTAATGTCTTCATTCGCGACGATCACCTGCCCCTGGTCCGGCTTGAGAAATCCCATAATATGCGCCAGCGAGACCGATTTCCCCACCCCCGAGCGGCCGATAATCGCCACCGTCTGTCCGGGATCGACGTGAAAATTGCAGTCGACTAAAACCGGCTTGTCGAACGTCTTGTATACGTGCCGGAATTCGATGTAGTGCGGGAATTGCTCAGCCATGCCGGAAACGCTCCAGATCTTCCGGGGTGTTCAGATTGGCGAACGAATCCGCTTTGTCGACCCGAACATATTCCAGGCGCAGCTCTTTTGATTCCAGCCGCCCGAGGGCCTCTGTGACCTTGCGGACCCCGCTTTCGAGCGATTCCAGAATGGCGGCATGGCAGCGCCTGTGGAAAACGGCGCACAGAGGCTCGACCCGCCCATCGCTGTACGAGGGTACTGCACAATCTCCTCCCGCCTCGAAAAGCGCCTCCAGGATCGAGACATCGAGCGACGGCATATCGCAGGCGACCACCAGATTCCATTCGACAGTTGTCGCACCCAGCGCGGCTTCAATTCCGGCTAGCGGCCCCTGTCCCGGAAAACGGTCCGGAATAACAGGCCGCCCGAGATTTCCGTACAGCGCGGGGTCGCCCACCAGCGACACCTGTCCGCAAACACGGCCAATCTCATCGGCCACCCGGCGGGCGAGCGGCCGGTCGCCGATCTCGATGAGCGCTTTATCCGTACCCATTCGGCGGCTGCGGCCACCCACGAGAACCCAACCGGCTCTCCGGGACCGTTCGCTCGTGAGGCTAAAGGTCAAATCACCAGGATGGTAACATCATTGATTACAGCGTTAGCTGAGTTAGGGAACAATTCATTGCAATTTTGTTTTATACTGTTACTCGTCATGCCTGTGTTCGCCGCTCCGCCGAGTACGGGAGAATCGAATCACGTGACAACTGTCGTTGCGAAAACAATCGTACGGCCTGACCTGAAGACCGGGCGGCTTGTCCGAACGATCGTTATGCCGCCGCGCCCGGAGAATGCACAGGCCGCACCGGATCTTGAAAAAATGGTCGATCGCATTGCCGGCGAACAGGGAGTCGAGAGCCCGCTGGTCGATTCCGTGATTCGTGCGGAAAGCAACTATAACCCAAATGCCGTTTCCCCGAAAGGCGCGCTGGGGCTCATGCAATTGATTCCCGCCACCGCCCGCCGCTTTGGCGTTTCGAACGTTTTCGATGCCCAGGAGAACGTTCAGGGTGGCGTCCGGTATCTCCGATTTTTGCTCGATTACTATCGGGGCGACTATACCAGGGCAATCGCGGCGTATAACGCGGGCGAAGCGGCGGTGGACAGATACCAGGGCATTCCGCCTTACGCGGAAACGCAGAATTACGTGTCCCGGGTGGCGAAGAATTTGAAAGCGGCGCGTAAGAATCAGACCAAATCCACCCCGGCCGCGCCTGCCCCCGTCCCTACGGAGACTGCCAAACTCGAAACATACAGGCCGATCCAGGCGTCCTTAGGCTCAGACGGCCTGATTTATTACCGGACCCCTTGAGAGCAGAGTAAATCTATGTTGTGGCGATTCTCGTGGGCAGCGGCGTTTTTCAGCATCCTGCCCGCCCTCGCCGCGACAAAAACCGGCATAATTCAAGTTACTGGCGTAAGGTCCTGGTCGCATCGCGATTCTACCCGAGTCATCGTCGAAACCACGGGTCCGTTTGAATACAAGGCTGATCGGGCTCATGACCCGGAACGCCTCTTTCTGGATATTTCAAACGCTCGTCCCTGGATTCTGCACCGCCGTTTGGCCACAACGGAAGTCGGGGATAACCTGGTCAGGCGTGTACGAATCGCGGAATCCGCGCCCAACGTAACGCGAATTGTTTTCGATCTAAAAGCCCAGGCCGACTATAGGGTCACCAAGCTCGACGCGCCGGACCGCCTCGTCATCGAACTAAGGCCGGTGGAATCAAAGCCAGTTCCGGACGAGAGCCCGGCCGCGCCAGTCTACCCAGCCGCATATACGCCTAAATCCTTCGTCGATCGGCCCGACACCTTCATTTACCCACCCGCCGTGCGCCGTCCGCAGATCGTCTGGGCAGCGCCCCCGCCCACGCTTCCCGGACTTGCGGACTTCTCTTCCGTCAATTTGCCCGACGCATGGCTTTCTCCGACTGTGAAACCGTCCCGGGAGATTCACGTCGCATCGTCCACACAAGTGATCCCGGCCTCCCACCCGGTGGCAACATTGGATGCCACACCGCGTGCATCCGAGAACGCATCGCGTTCCCTTACGCGTGCCTTGGGTCTCAAGGTCAACCGCATCGTGATCGACGCCGGTCATGGCGGCCACGACGACGGCACGATGGGACCGCACGGCCTGCTCGAGAAAGACGTGGTTCTGGATGTCGCGCTGCGAGTATCCAAACTGGTGCAGGAAAAAATGGGAGCGGAAGTTGTCCTCACCCGTTCGGACGACACCTTCATCCCGCTCCGTGAGCGCACTGCCATTGCCAATGAGCACAAGGCGGATCTCTTCCTGTCCATCCACGCGAACTCATCGCCCGCGCCGGAAGTCGCCGGGACCGAGACCTTCTATCTGAACTTCACCAATGCACCCGGTTCTCTCGATGTCGCCGCGCGCGAAAATGCCGGTTCGGACAAAACTGTGGGAGAACTCAGAGATCTCATTCAATCGATCACGCTCAACGACAAGATCGAGGAATCGCACACCTTCGCGCAGGATATCCAGACTACACTCGAGGCACAGGCGGCCCGCTCGAACGCCGCTGCCCACAACCGCGGTGTGAAGCGAGCGCCCTTTGTAGTATTGATCGGCGCTTCAATGCCCTCCGTGCTGGCGGAAATCGGCTTCCTGAGTAACAGCCGGGATGAGAACAACCTCGGCAAACCGGAGTACCGGCAAAAGGTTGCCGAGGCCCTGTATAAAGGTCTCACCCGGTATTCCCAATCCCTGAGTCATTTCGACACTCCCAGGCAATTGGCTAAGAATTCCGTTGCGCCGTGAAGCTTTGTCCTATGTGATCTGAACGATGGTCCGGGTTCCCATGGAATCGGGCAGATCGTAACGCATCACTACTTGCAGTTCCGCGCGCAACCTGGTCGCCTCTTTCGCGGATTCCGCGATCTCCTGCTCCGCATCCGGCCCCTTATACAGAAGAATTTTCCGCCCGGCTTTGAGGGCCGGTGCAAACAACCCGAGCACGCGGGATATCGGGGCCAGCGCCCTCGCTGTGATTACGTCGATCCCACCATCGCTCCAGATTTCCTCCGCCCGGCGAGGCGCCACGGTCACATTGGGCAACCCCAGTTTCGCCAGGGCTGATTCCACAAACCGCGCTTTTTTCTGGATCGATTCCGCCACCGTGAAGTGCGTTTCCGGAAGCACCAAAGCCAGCGGAATACCTGGAAATCCCGGACCCGTCCCGGCGTCGAGCACATGCCGGGCGCCGGCTAACAATCGCCACGGGATCACGGAATCGAGCACGTGCTTGATAGCTGCCTCCCGTGGACTCGTGATGCGGGTAAGGTTCAAATACTGGTTCGCTTCGACAATCAGTCTGAGATGCTCGGCGGCTTTTCGGACCACAAACTCGCGCTGTGGGAGATCGGCTGGTAGTATTTCATTCAGTTCATCCTCAAACTGCACGATTCATCATCGCGCAAGCGGGGTTTAAGGCGACGCGACTCAAATAGTGCCCAATCTGCGCCTCAGCGTTCTCGATCAGTCACCCATTCCCGAGGGCTGCTCGGAGGGCGATGCGCTTCGCAATACGATCGATCTGGCGCGGCTGGCCGATCAGCTTGGCTATACCCGGTATTGGGTTGCCGAGCATCATGGCACGCCTGGGCTTGCGTGTCACAGCCCGGAGGCGATGATCGGTCCGATTGCCGCGGCGACATCGCGGTTGCGCGTAGGCAGCGGCGGGGTCATGCTGCCGCACTACAGTCCACTGAAAGTGGCTGAAACGTTCAGTATGTTGAGTGGACTGTTTCCGGGGCGAATAGACCTCGGGGTCGGGCGCGCCGCGGGCACGTCGCCGGCCGTGGCGTTCGCATTGCAGCGGGATCGCAGACAAGGTGCTCCGGATGATTTTCGCGAACAGCTGGACGAATTACTGGGTCTGTTATCCAATCGCCCGATTGCGGATCGGCTGTTCGCGCAGTTGGGTTCCACTCGTTTCACGAGCCCGGATGTGTGGCTGCTCGGCTCGTCGCAGGATAGCGCCGTCTGGGCGGCAGAGCTGGGCCTGCCTTATGTGTTTGCCGATTTCATTCATTCCCATGGTGAACGGGTGGCCAGGTACTATCGCGAGCAATTTTGCCCATCGGCACTCTTGGAAAGTCCGCGAGTCGGCGTGGCGGTGTGGGCTATCTGTGCCGAAACCGATAAGGAAGCCGAGCGGCTTTCCTTCAGTTTCCGCATGATGATGATGGCGCGTTTTCAGGGGCGGTCGATCCCGGTTCCAACCGTGGAACGGGCCGAGCGTTTTTTCGCGGAAGAAGGGTTAACGCCGAGCCGGACTCCGCCGGACCGCCGAATTATCACAGGCGCGCCCGCGCGTGTTCGCGAGGCAATCGAGGCAGTGGCACGAGACTACGAGGCCGAAGAGGTTTTGATCGTCAACATCCTGCACGACCACGGCGCGCGGCGGCGTTCCTACGAGTTGATCGCCGAAGAGTTCGGTTTGGGTTTGGGACATGCCTGACCGGACACAGTTAACCAAACATGGATAATTGAAATAAGTGAGCGCAAGCGGAATCAAAATCGAATCGGAGCGGCAGGCGGCGGAGGGAACCGTATTTACGATTCTCGCGGCCATCAGTTTCTCGCATCTCCTCAACGACATGATCCAGTCGTTGCTTCCGGCCATCTACCCGATCCTGAAGAGCAATTTTAATCTCGATTTCGCGAAGATCGGGCTGATTACTCTGACCACTCAGTTGACTGCATCTCTGTTACAGCCTTTGATCGGCTTGTATACAGACCGCAAACCCAAGCCTTATTCCCTGCCTTTCGGCATGGGGTTCACGCTGGTTGGGCTGGCGCTCCTCTCGATGGCTTCGAACTATGCGTTCATTCTGATTGCGGCGGGCCTGATCGGGATGGGGTCGGCCGTGTTCCACCCGGAATCGTCGCGCGTGGCAAGAATGGCGTCAGGTGGGCAGCATGGGCTCGCGCAATCCCTGTTTCAGGTGGGCGGAAACGCCGGTGCATCGCTCGGACCGTTGCTGGCCGCGTTCATCGTTCTGCCGCGAGGGCAGCACAGTATCGTCTGGTTCACGCTGGCCGCGCTGCTCGCAATTATCCTGCTGACCAACGTGGGCGCCTGGTACAAGCATCGCGAGTCTCTCGGGCATTCGGCGAGGGCAAAGAAAGCGTTGATTCACCCGGACCTCTCCCCGCGGCGAGTTGCGGTGTCGCTGGGGGTCCTGATTGCGCTCATGTTCTCGAAGTTTTTTTATCTGGCGAGTTTGAACAGCTATTACACGTTTTACCTGATCAACAGGTTCCATGTGTCGGTCGAGAGCGCCGAGCTTCATCTCTTCACTTTTCTCGGCGCGGCGGCGGCGGGAACGATCATCGGGGGACCGATCGGCGATCGGATCGGGCGAAAGTACGTGATCTGGTGTTCGATTCTCGGCGTACTTCCGTTCACTCTGGCGCTTCCCTATTTGAATCTTTTCTGGACGGGCGTGTTCAGCGTGGTCATCGGTCTGATTTTGGCGTCGGCGTTCTCGGCGATTGTCGTTTATGCGCAGGAGTTGGTCCCGGGTCGCGTCGGGATGATTTCCGGGCTTTTCTTTGGAATAGCTTTCGGGCTGGGCGGCGTGGGCGCGGCTTTCCTGGGCAAGCTGGCGGACAGGACCGGCATCTACTTCGTTTATCAGGTATGCGCGTTTCTGCCGGCTATCGGGCTCTTGACCGGGTTCCTGCCGAATCTCGATCGGCGGCGGCAAGCTCGCGCGTAGTCGGCACGGGAGAGCGGCGATGCGCGTCGCAATTGTATCCGACATACACGGCAACCGAACCGCGTTCGAGGCAGTACTGGCGGATCTGCGGCAAACCTCTCCCGACCTGATCTTCCACGGCGGCGATCTGGCCGACGGAGGAGCAAGCCCCGTGGAGATTGTGGATCGCATTCGCGATCTCGGCTGGCCCGGTGTGGTTGGCAATACGGATGAAATGCTTTTCAATTCCGAATCGCTGGCGGAATTTGCGAAGCAATCGCCCAATCTGCAACCCCTGTTCGCTGTGATCGAGGAGATGGCGGCGGCGACCCGTGAAGCGCTGGGAGAAGAAAAGCTCGCGTGGCTGCGTGGGCTGCCGCGCATTCAGACTCATGGTCCGATGGCGCTCGTGCACGCGAGTCCCGAAAGCCCCTGGCGCGCGCC
>JBEKTF010000029.1:0-49028 GCA_049516355.1 Bryobacteraceae bacterium
TGGTATTCCTCCGGCCAGCAGCTTCAGCAGAATTGCCCAAGGCACGCCGCTCATACTGGCGTGGATTCCCCCCGCGAAAATCGATAACAGGAGACCGAACGCCAGATCCGTTCCCACAACTTCCGCGGGGTTGAGAGCTGTGTAACGCATCAGCACGATGGTTCCGAGCGCGCCCGCTCCAGCCGACGAAAACCCGACCTCAAAGCCGATCGGCGCCACGATCCACGGCATCCACTTTAATGCGACCGGGCTTGCCGCGATTTTCGGAGCCAAGCTGCGCCACAGCGTTGCGGTCGCCGTCAGCAGGACCGTCAATCCGACAATCAGCAGCACGGGGCGGCTCATGGATTTCTGATCGAGAGAGTTGAGGAGCAGGCTTCCCATCAATACCGCCGGGAGCCCACCGAGGGCCATGAATTTGAGGACGCGAAAGTTCACGTGGCCGCGCGCAAGGTAGATCGGCGTAGCGATCAATTTGACGACCGTCCCGAAAACAAGCGCGGTCGTCACGGCGTCCGTGGCAGACTGACGGAAAAACAGGATCAGGATCGGTGCGGTGATACTGCCGGCACCTACACCGGTTACGCCGATGGCGAGCGCGATGAGGAAGCCGGCGAGTATCTCCACGAGAGCGAGGTCCGAGGGTTAGTATACCCCACTCTCTCTATCGAATTACTGGGTGAATCAAATGAAGTTGATCTGGAAGCGGGCGAGGATCACCCGCTCCGCCGCGCGATCCGCATTGACGGCGCCACCGAGGAAGTTCGTATGGCCGTAGTCCATCGAAATTCTGAATATGCGGTTCAGATACCAGTTCACTCCGGCCACCCATTCACGGGCGAAGCTGGGTGACGTTGACAAACTCGCAAAGCCAGCCGCGAATAGTCCCTGGTCAACTCTGAAGTCTCCGGTGCGCGCCGCTATTTCCCACGCTCCCCAGCCATGATCGAACGGCGCAAACGGGTGCCTCGGAACCGGACTTCCGAAGCTTTTCTTCTCGCCGGTCAGGATATAGGATGCCTGGACCTGCCAGGAGCGAAACGCAACGTCTCTGCGCGTGGTGGCCTTCTGGAATTCCTCTTCCGTTACCGTGTCCTCTGCCAACAGGCCGAATGGCCCCAGGTAATAGAACGCTTGCGGCGCGACCGTCGTTCTGTGGCCCGCCGACGTGACGCCCGACGCAAAGTTGAAGAAGGTGTTCTGGCCGACGGTTTTATACGCCGGCAGCGCAACTCCGTCCACGCTGCCGCCCTGCGCCGCGATGCCGAATCCGAGGCCCCTCAACACATTTTCGTTCGGCTGGAAAGGCGCGGCGAAGACCCGAGCCACATAATCGCGGCCGTTGCTGGGCGAAGTGTCGCTCAAACTGTTATCGGGCACGGGATTGAACACGCCGAGCTGGTAGCCCAAACGATGGTTCACGATATCGCCGGCGATCTGGAAGCCGATGGCGCGGCTGGGTACCAGCAATGTGGGTAATCCGCGCTCGATGAAGCTCGTATCGTCATCGGACTGCAGACGCTCCAGACCTACTGGCGGCTTGAACTTTCCTACGCGGATCGCAAAATGTGGAATGTAATTGAGCTGGGCATAGACGTCATAGATAACCACCGAGCCCTGGCCAAAGTCGGGCCGGACGAAGTAATCGATGTATTTGTATACGGTTCCGGAAAAGGTGGGCCGCACGCGGCGTAGCAGGATCTGATCCAACAAAGCCGAGCTGCCCGTACCCGTAAAGGTGCGAAGGTCGGTTTGCACATCGGCGCCGATCTTGAGGAGGAAGTTGCCGTCCCCCGACTGGATCCCGAAACCGCCGGGGCCGACAGTGACCAGACCCACGCTATTCGTCTCCGCAGCGGGAATGGTACCGGCGGCGACCCCCGCATTGGTGGGACGCTGCGAGCCAGTCTGGCTCGCTGGTGCAGACTGAGCCACCGGCGCAGGCGCTAATACCGGGGGAGCTGCTGCCTCGACAGCCTTCGGGGCCGGAGCACCTTCTGTCCTGGCTTCGGCAGCTTGCAAGCGGCGGTCCAGTTCCTCTACCTTTTGTTCCAGTTCCTGAATCTTCTGCTGCTCGGGGGTCAGCTGTTGCGCCCACGCGGCGGTTGATTGAAATCCAACCATCAGGGCCAGCGCGAGCCATGACTTTCTGTAACTCATCGTTAAAATTCGCTCCTAAACTACTATGTAGATAGGGTTAGTGTACATTTCGTTACGCAGATTGTCAATAATCTCTATCTAGATTGTGGTGTTTGATTAAATCTGATAGTCGGGGGAGACAAATACCCGTGCGTCCCGCACTTTGACGAACACGGTTTCACCGGTTGTGAGAGCGAGAGCCCGGTATTGATCGTGGGTCAACTCGACATTGATCGGGGCGCTGACCGGGTCTTCTGAATCGGTAGTCGAATCGAGCCGCGATAACTCGACACGAACAATAGATCCTGCCGACTGGATTCGGACAACGTTCGCCGCAACTGCATTCCCATTCCGCGGCTGACGTTCGATTTCGAGCTCGTGAGGGCGAACAAAAACACGCGCAGGCTTGCCGTCGGCACCGTGTCCAGCGCCATTCGCCGACACGGCGAGGTCCCCGAAAACAGCCCTCCCGGAGTCGACGCGCCCGTGAAACAGGTTGACGTTGCCGAGAAAAGTGACGACGAACTCGGACGCCGGATGGTGGAAGACTTCGTCCGGCGTGCCGGACTGCTCGATACGGCCCTGATTCATGATTACGATCCGGTCGGCCACTTCGAGGGCCTCTTCCTGGTCGTGCGTGACGAGAACGCTGGTCACCGGAATCCTGCTGTGCAAGGTTCTCAGCCAGCGGCGAAGCTCCTGGCGAACCTTCGCATCCAGCGCGCCGAAGGGTTCGTCGAGCAGCAACACGCTCGGCTCGATGGCGAGTGCGCGCGCCAGAGCCACCCGCTGTCGCTGTCCGCCGGAAAGCTGGGAAGGATAGTGGCTCGACCACCGGACGAGCTGAATCAGTTCGAGCAGTTCATTGACCTTGCGGCGCAGTGCCGGCTCGGCCAGCCGCAGTTTCCGCGGACGCACCCGAAGCCCGAACGCGACATTCTCAAATACCGTCATGTGGCGGAAGAGAGCGTAGTGCTGGAAAACAAATCCGACCTTCCGCTGGCTGATGGGCTGCCGGGAAATATCGTCGCCATCCACGAGTACGTCTGTTTCCGGATTTGAATCCGGCGAATCGAGCCCGGCAATGATTCGCAACAGGGTCGTTTTGCCGGAGCCGGAAGGGCCAAGCAGCGCGATCAGTTCGCCATCGTCGACGCGCAAGCTGACGTCGCGGAGCGCCTGGTAATTCGCAAATGTCTTGTTGACGTGGCGGGCGTCGATGGCCATTATGCCTCCTCCGCTGTAATGGCCGGCCGTTCCTCGACCCTGATCTTCCATTCGAGCGCCGCCTTCGCGACGAGCGTGACCAGGGCAAGAAGCGTCAGCAGACTCGCGACGGCGAATGCGGCCGAAAAGTTGTACTCGTTGTAAAGGATCTCGACGTGCAGTGGCAGCGTGTTCGTTCTGCCGCGTATGTGCCCCGATACCACCGAAACGGCGCCAAATTCACCCATGGCGCGCGCATTGGCCAGGATCACACCATAGACCAGCGCCCAGCGGATGTTGGGCAGCGTCACGTGCCAGAACGTCTGCCAACCGTTGGCCCCCAGCAGGACGGCAGCCTCTTCTTCTTCCGAGCCTTGCTCCTGCATGAGGGGGATCAGTTCCCGCGCGATAAACGGAAAGGTTACGAAGATGGTGGCGAGAACGACTCCGGGTGTGGCGAAGACAATCTGAATGTTGTGACTCGCGAGCGAGTCCCCAAACCACCCCTGCGCCCCGAAGACGAGGATGAAGATCAACCCGGAGATTACCGGGGAGACAGCGAATGGAATATCGATTAACGAAAGCAGCAGATTCTTGCCAGGAAAGCTGAACTTCGCGATCAGCCAGGAAGCCGCGAGGCCGAATATCAGGTTCGCCGTTATGGTGATGGCGGCGGTGAGCAGCGTGAGTCGAAGAGCCGCGAGCGCAAGCGGATCGGTAATGCTCGATATGTAGAACGCCAGACCTTTACGAAGGGCTTCGGTAAAGACGGCGATCACAGGCAGCAGGATCAGCACGCCGACGAACCCGACTGCGGTGAGGATCAGCGCGACCTGGAGCCCGGGCGGTTCGGTATGCCGGTATTTTGGAGCGGTGCTCATGCCTCTCGCGTCATGCCTCTCTTTGCTGGGCGCGCGTTGACCACCATTGCCCGAAGTTCACCAGGAACAGAAGCACAAACGAACTCAGGAGCATCAGGAGCGCGATCGCGGACGCACCCGCGTAATCGAACTGTTCAAGCTTGGTCACGATCAGCAGCGAAGCTATCTCGGTTTTCATCGGCATATTGCCGGAAATGAAGATGACGGAGCCGTACTCGCCCAGACAACGCGCGAACGCCGTTACGAATCCCGCCACCAGCGCGGGCCGGATCGCCGGTAGAATCACGCGGCGCAGCGTGGTCAGCCGCGGCGCGCCCAGCAATGCGGCCGCTTCTTCAACCGCCGGATCGAGGTCCTCGATCGTCGGCTGCACGGTCCGGACAATGAACGGCAGCCCGATGAAGGTCAGTGCGATCACGATTCCGAGCGGCGAAAAAGCTGCCTTGATTCCGAGCGGCTGCAACCAGTGGCCGATCCAGCCGTTTTGTGCGTAGATCGCGGTGAGCGCGATGCCTGAAACGGCCGTCGGCAGCGCAAACGGGACATCGATCAGCGCGTCGAGAATCCGTCGCCCGGGGAATTCGTACCGCACCAAAACCCATGCAACGATCAATCCGAAGAACGCGTTGATGACCGATGCAATGAACGCGGTCCCGAACGTCAGGCGCCAGGCGATGAGCGTGCGCGGATCGAAAACCGCCTCTTTGAAATTGGCCCACGGCTGATTCGTCCCGCGAACGACCAGGGCGGCAAGTGGAACCAGAACGATCAGGCTGAGGTACGAAACCGTATAGCCGAGCGTCAGGCCGAACCCTGGAACCACACTGTGCGGGCGTTTTAATGCCATTTCTAGCTCTGCGGTTTATAGAGCTGATCGAAGACCCCGTGATCGGCAAAATGCTTCGGCTGGACATCTTTCCACGCGCCGGCGACATCCGTGATCGAGAATAACTTAATGTCGGGGAACTGTTTTTTATACTTCGCGAGCACCGCTTGCGACCGGGGGCGATAGAAGTTTTTAGCCGCAATCTCCTGGCCCGCATCGGTGTAAAGGTATTTGAGGTAAGCCTCTGCGACTTTCCGCGTACCGTGGCGATCGACGTTCACGTCCACCACGGCGACGGGCGGCTCGGCCAGGATGCTGCTGGAAGGATTCACGATCTCGAATTTATCCGCGCCGAATTCCTTGATGGAAAGATACGCCTCGTTTTCCCATGAAAGAAGCACATCGCCGAGGCCGCGCTGGACGAACGTGGTGGTCGCGCCGCGCGCGCCCGAATCGAGGACCGGCACGTTGGCGTAAAGCGCGGCGATGAATTCGCGCGTCTTCTTCTCATCGTGCCCGTACTTGTTCCATGCGTATCCCCAGGCCGCAAGGTAATTCCAGCGCGCGCCGCCGGAAGTCTTCGGGTTCGGGGTGATCACCGTGACGCCTTTTCTGACGACATCCGGCCAGTCGTGAATGCCCTTCGGATTGCCCTTGCGCACCAGGAAGACGATGGTTGACGTGTAAGGTGTGCTGTTATCGCCCAGCCGCTTTTCCCATCCCGGGTTGATCAAGTGAGCCTTGTCGACGATGGCATCGATGTCGTAGGCGAGGGCGAGAGTCACCACATCGGCCTGCAGGCCATCGATGACGGCACGGGCCTGCGTTCCCGAGCCTCCGTGCGATTGATCGATCTCGACCGATTGTCCGGTCTTCTGCTTCCAGTCCGCGGCGAAAGCTTTGTTGAACTCCTGATACAGCTCTCGTGTGGGATCGTACGAGACGTTCAACAGGTGTATCTGGGCGGATGCCTGCGGCATTGACCAGATCTGGAAGAGGCTGGCGGCGAAGATGGCGATGGCGGTGCGATATGGTTGTGTCATTTGCAATGGCCCTAAACTAGATAGAGAAAGTATAATATAAAAAAGCTGTCGCAGGCCGAATTTTTTAAAAAAAATCTTCCGTTGGCGGGCTTTTGGGATAAACTGTACCCCATGCGCCCACTACTCTTTGTATTCGCGATTTTTTCATTGGTCCTGTTTGCGCAGGAGCCCGGCGGCGGCGGCGGGAAGAAAAAAGGCGGTCCACCCAAAAACCTGAAGGTTCTTACGCCGGCTGATATGCAGGCAGGCGCCATGCGGAATGCCGCTCAGGGCTTGGGTGTGATGTGCGATTATTGCCACGTCGATGACAGATCCAGCGATGAGAAGCCGACAAAGCTGGTCGCCCGCAACATGTTCCAGCTGGTGAATGACATCAACGCCAAGTTCCCGGACGGGAAGGTTCACGTCACCTGCTACACCTGCCATCGCGGCGCAGAAATGCCGCTGACAGCCGCTCCTGCTCAGTAGTCAGTTTTTTGTCCGGCGTCGGGCCGTTGCAAGTCCGACGCCGGAAGTGTGTTTGGTGTCCGGAATATCTGCCTGCGTTGTCTCCCTGCGATAATACTGCCGCCTTTGCGGCGAATGCTGCCCCAGTGCCTGGTTACCATAGAATCCTGTACACGTCGGTGTGGTCGTCTGTCCATGCGCGGAGACCGGCAATCGGCGTGATTTTCTCGGCCGTTCGTTTCAATTCGGCCTGCTCGAAAAAATCAGGCCTGGAACTGACCAGCACCCAATCCGAGGCCGCTTCTTCATCCATATCTGAACCGTCGTAACTGACCTTCAACGCGCGCTTGCCGCTCTCGGCCGCTCCCATCGCGACCACTGGGGCAAGGTTCAGATAACCGTTCGAAACATGCACCGCCAGGACCCCGTCCGGGTTCAGGTGACGCCAGTAGAGCGCCCACGCCTCGCGGGTCAGCAAGTGGACCGGAATCGCATCGCCTGAGAACGCATCGACCACCAGCAAATCAAAATGCTGCCGGGGCTGGCGCTCGAGCACCAGGCGCGCATCGCCCAACACGACATCGTGCCGGGCCGCGCAATCACGCAGAAAACTAAACTCCGTCGTGGCGACTCTCAGAACCAGAGGATTGATTTCGTAGTAGCGGTAAGTATCCCCGGGACGCCCGTAGGCAGCGATGGTTCCGGCCCCGAGTCCGACAATTCCAACGCGCATCGGCCCCTGACGCTGCAGCGCGTGAATCGCAAGCCCGACGCCGGAATTCCCCGTAAAGTAAGTCGTCGGACGAGGGCGGTTCCGCTCCCACAGAAACTGCTTGCCATGATCGATCGTGCCGTGCCGCAGAATTCGCACCGGCCCCTGCGTGCCACTGCTCGGCCAGTCGTACACCTGCAGCGAGCCATAGAAGTTTCGCGCCACCACTCGGGAACGGTTCATGGACAGCCAGGTATTCTTCGCCAGATAAGTCCCGATCCCGAGCGAAAGGCCGGCTGCGATCGTGAACCTCAAGAAGCGTACATCGAGAAACCCATCGCCGCTCCGCGAGCTGCTCCCGAACCACGCGAAGTACGCCGCAATCATACCCGTCAAGCCGAACAAAAAGGGTGGATCGTAGGTGCCTGCCAGGAGGCGGGGAGATCCAGGCCCCGCCGATGACACGATACGAAGAATCGCATAACCCACCAACAATGTGATCCACAACGCAAGCGCGACCCTCGCCCCGATCCCTGTTACCGGGACCGAGGCATCGGCGTATTTATCCCGCGCAGTCCACAACAGATATACGAACAGAAGGCTGGTAAGCGTGACAATTACCTGCAGTTCGTACACAGCATTGAACACGTAAGGCGCGGCGAAACCAATCAGCAATCCACCAATCGCGCCACCAAGCGAAACCATCAAATAAAAAGACGTCAAATAAGCCGGAGAGGGCCGTCTGCCTGCAAGTTCCCCATGGCAAACCATGAACAACACAAAGATCGCCGCACAGAAAAAGCCAACCTCCACCTTCAGATTCCAAAAGTTGGTCCGATTGACGATCGCAAACGCCATCGCTGGAAGAGTCAGCGCCGCAAGAGTCGCAAAGAGCAACCGGCGATACCAGCGATCGCTGTCGAAACATAGTATGAAACTCAACAGATACAAGCTCAGAGGCAACACCCAAAGAAACGGAATCGGCGCGATGTTCTGCGTCACGTGGTTGGTCACGGCGAGCAGGAGCGCGGAAGGGCAGGCTGCCAGGCCCATCCAGAGCAGCTTTTCTTTTAGTAGCGGAGGCACTCCCGGGTCGCTAGCCTGCCGTTCGACCTTCTCCACCCGATTCCCGCGAGACCGGAATGCAACCGTTCCGCAGATCATCGCGAAGGCCGCATAAGCTGTCGACCACATCCATGCCTGCGCCCGATTCGTCAGATACGGTTCCACGACAATTGGATAAGTGAGCAGCCCCGCCATCGATCCGACATTCGAAAGAGCAAACAACCGGTACGGTATCGCGCCTCCATTCGACCGCGAGTACCAGGATTGCAGCAGTGGACTGGTCGACGAAAGCAGGAAGTAAGGCAGCCCCACCGTGGCGGCAAGCAGTCCGAGAATCCGCAGCAGCGGATCGTCCGTCCCCTGTGGCTTCCACCACGCCGACGGCAGAATCGGCAGACACAGCAGACTCGCCGCAAGGAGTCCGAGATGGATGATGGTCTGGCGCCGCTCCGTTTGATCATTCAGCCAGTGAGCGTATGCATACCCGCCCAACAGAGCCATCTGAAAGAACAGCATGCAGCTAGTCCACACCGCGGCCGATCCACCGAACCAGGGCAGAATCAGTTTGGCTATCAGCGGCTGTACCTGAAACAACAGGAACGCGCTTAACAGAATCGTAGCGGCGAAGAACAGCCTGGGTGTAGCCCTGTGCACGACGCGTGAAACCATGTTGACTTTTTCAGCGGCATGCATTTAGACGTTCCCGACAAGCCTTAGCCCGCTTTGCGCAATTTGCACAAAAACGGCTACCGCGCATAGCCGAGCGGCACTTTTCATGTTCTCTCCCGTTTGCGAGTTTATAACACCTTCTTCGTTTTACCGGGCTCCATAAAAAGGGACTGATCCGCCGTCTGGCAGCGTGCCTCCGGGCGGGTCCGCAACGCGTTGCGAACGCTCCCCGACGGGAAAGTGCACGTCACCTGACCGCCGCTCCCGCTGCTCGGTAATTGATTCTTGTGCGGCGACGGATGAATTCCCCGCGCTGCCCCTGCGATAATACTGCTTCCGTATGAAGCGCTCGCTCGGTATCGGTTCAGATATCCTGACCATTGAAAAACGCGTGACCCCGGAGGCGTAGAAACGGCCCTTGTGACTGCTGTCGAAGTTCGGAATCTCTCAAAGAACTATCCCCTGTCCGGCTCCCAGCTGACGCGCTTAAGGCACGTGTTCGCGCCTGGCAAAGCCCATTTCGACGAAGGTTTGTGGGCCTTACGCGACGTGACGTTCTCTGTGGAGCGGGGCGAAGCGTTCGGTATCATCGGCGCAAACGGGTCGGGCAAAAGCACGCTGCTCCAGAGGATTGCCGGTATCCTCAGGCCCACGTCCGGATCGGTCCAGGTCGAAGGCCGCCTGTCTGCCCTGCTGGAACTTGGATCGGGGTTCTCGCCCGAATTCACGGGCCGCGACAACGTTTACCTGAACGCATCGCTTCTCGGTTTGTCGCGTTCGGAAGTCGACGCCCGCTTCGACCGCATCGAACGCTTTGCCGAGATCGGGGCTTTTATCGATCAGCCGATCAAGACCTATTCGACAGGTATGGTGCTGCGCCTGGCTTTCGCGGTGGTCGCTCACGTCGACCCGGATATCCTGATCGTGGATGAAGCTCTGGCGGTGGGCGATATTTCCTTTCGCCAGCGGTGCATGCGCAAGATACACGATCTTCGTTCGCATGGGGCCACGCTCCTTTTCGTTTCCCATGAAACGAGCGACGTAAAAGCGCTGTGCGAGCGCTGCCTTTGGCTGCAAAACGGCGTAGTTCAGGAGCTGGGCGCCGCCGACGATGTAGTTGCGAAGTATCTGAACGCAACGCTACAGAGGGAAATCAAACAACGAGAGACGTCGCGCGGCCAAGTGCCGGGGGCGAAGCGAACGGACGCCGTACCGAAGAACACTTCCGAGCCGGACGCGAATTTCGCAACGCCCTTCGGAGCCGGTTTTCAAGGCCGCCGCTTCGGGGACGGCCGCGCGACGATTCTGGATGGCGTTTTGACAGGGGCTTCGGGCCAGCCCGTGCGCCAGCTTACGCCTCTGGAGCCGGTAGTGGTGAGGATCCGTTTCCGGGCAAACGCGCCGGTCGATTCGGCCATTGCAGGTTTCCTGTTTCGCAGCGGCAAGGGCGAAAATATTTTTGGCTCGAATAACGCGCGCGAAAATTATCCGCTTCCCCCCATGCAGGCCGGCGAAATCAGTACTGTCGATTTTCATTGGGAGACGCCCGATCTGGCGCCCGGCGCTTATTCGATTTCACTGGGCATCGCCGACGGCGATCTCGAGCAAAATGCGATGTGCGATTACATCGAGGACGCAATCGCGGTGACGGTTGGCGCGGAATCCGGTGTTCGCGGCGCACGAGGATATTTCCAGCTCCGTTGCTCCGCGATCTCGATTCACCGGGTGGCGACGCAATGACCGCGCGAAAGCTCGTGGTAGTTTCAAAAAAGGAGTGCACGAGGTTATGGTTTCGGCGGCTACTGGCGCTACGACAAAGCTGTTGAGTGAAGCAACCCTTGCGGCGGAGGCTGAATTTTTCTGGCGCAATGGCTATCTGATTGTGAGAAACGCCTTCTCTCCGGAGGAGATGGATATTGCCAAGACTGCGATCCAGACAAACCGGGACATGCAAGACCGGCTTGCAACTGTCAGGGCAAATACTCAGAGCGGTAAACATAACGCTTTCGAGACGATCTTTGTCTGGAATGACGTGGCGGGCGACGATTTGTTTGCAAAGCTGACCCGAAACTATCAGATCTTCGAGCGACTGGAAGCGTTCTTCGAAGACCGAATCTATGTTTATCACAACAAGGTGACGTTGAAATATCCGTCGGTGCCTGGTTTTCGATATCACCAGGACTACTATTACTGGTACTCGAACGGATGCTTGTTTCCGGACATGGCGACCACCAGCATTGCCCTGGATCCCTCGACGCGTGCTAATGGATGCCTTAGAGTTTTAGCCGGATCTCATAAACTTGGCCGTATCGACCATGATTTCGACGTAGAACTTGAAGATAAGGGCGTGGAAGAGGAACGGCTCGCGATCATCAAAACTCGTTTTGAAGAGGTCTTCATCGAACTTGGCGTAGGAGACCTGGTCATATTCCATTGCAATACGCTTCACGGTTCGGACGACAACACGTCGGATATGTCTCGCCTCGCCTTGCTGGGCTGCTCCCTTTTTCCATGAACAATCCATACTCACGGAGAAGGTCACGCGCGCGGATCTTTCCAGGATGCCGGATTTTAATTTTGTTGTACGTCCGAAATAGACCCAGCTCTCTAAGTTCTCTGAAACCATCCACCTGGAAAGTAAGTTACGTTCTCGGTAAGCGGGCTGTCATTACAAAGCCACTTGGGTTGGGCGTGCACGAACTCGGGATGGTGCATGGCAAATTCCCGCGCCGCCTCGAAGGGATTGTCAGTCTTGAATTCCGGGAGAGCCCGAGGTACATCCGAGATGTCCTTCATGTACCCGTCGGCAACGACAAGCCAGGAGCCCTTCGTTATCAGGGGCGCATACAACTCCAGCTCTGCGGCCACATGCCTTTTGGTGTGGTCCGAATCCAATATTACGAGCACTGGAGCGGCAGGCCCAATGGCTCGCTTTACCCGCTCAAGGGTCGAAGTTTCCACGGAACTGCCTTCAATGAGGGAAATGCGCGCGCTTAGCGGGTGAGTTTCAATGTTATGGCGCACCCAGGAAGGAATTTCCAAATCGATCCCGATCACCTGACCCTGACCCAGGGCCTCCAACAACGAGGCATAGAACAGCAGGGAGCCACCTTGAAACACGCCTGTCTCAATAATCACCTGCGGCTTTACGTGATAGATCAACTCCTGCATTCTTACCAGATCTTCGGGTAATTGCAGGATCGGAAGGCCAAACCACGAGAAGGTGTGGTAATACGCAACACTATAGCCGATGCGTATCCATTCCAGCGAAATCGCCTCAAAGGCCTCTTTCGTAAACAGACCTACAGTGGTTTCCGATACTTCGTCCTGGCGGGTTAGTGTTCTCGCGACGGTATCGATTACGAGTTTCATTCCCCTGCAGTATAGCGCCCGGTCAAAAGCCCTGGCCGGGCCGCTCCTGCCATAACGTCGTATGTTCCTCGCGGCCGGCACCGGGTTCTTCCGGCCGTCCATTGCTGAAGTAGTACAGGGCGATGGATTTCCGCCAAAGCCCGGCGGGGCCGACGATCGGCTCCGGCTGCCCATGAAAGGAATGGCTTGTGGTGGAAAGCAGAACCATCCGGTTAAACACCGGAAGAATGCGTTTTTCGCATTTTTTCATCTCATGATCCCAAAGCTCAAGGCAGCCCCCATTCGTCTCCAACCAACCTTCGTTCAGGTAAATCAGAAGATTGAGGCGCCGATCGAGTTTCGTGACAGGGTGTTTGTTGTAATCGGCGTGGACGGCAAGTTTGCCGCCCGCCGCCGTCGCATGGAGGCCGCCGCCGAAAAAGTAGGGATCAGGCAGAAGCCCGGATAATCCAGTCACTTTCTGCAGCACGATCAGAAACGCCGGGTGGGAAAGCTCCTGCAAGTAGGAATTAGTGGCGAAACCGAGTTTTGTTTTCCAGGTTGTGCCGAACTTTCTTCTGACGAAGGTTCCGTCATTATGCAATTCACTATCGCCGGTACTCATTTCGGGCCATTCCCGCAGTACGGCACGCAGGGCCTCGGGATTAAAAACGTCATCGAGAACCAGATGCGGATAGGGCTCCGCTGTCCCATAACCCTGGTAATTCCCAAAACGGGCAAGCCCGTCCGGCGTAAAAAGACTGGCCGGCTGATCGGCCAGGACGTCCGGGGTTGGCGAGGGTTTAAGAAAACGGCTGAGCATGCTCACCTTCATGGAATTCATGTTACTGCAGGGTCAACTGACGACAAAGGCAGTTAATCGCCTTGCACCGTGTGGCGTTTGATAGTAAGGGCCTTACCGGTCTTATCGTCCACATCAACGATCACCGAGTGCAATTCCACAGATCCCTTCGCAGGCTCCATACGCACGGGCATGGCGGTAAGGAATTTGTGCAGTACGGTTTCTTTCTCAACGCCGATGACGGAATCGTATGGGCCTGTCATGCCGCAATCGGTCTGGTAGGCGGTTCCGCCCGGCAGAATGCGAGTGTCCGCAGTCGGGATATGGGTGTGGGTGCCTACGAGGGCGGAGACGCGGCCATCCACGTACCAGCCCATCGCCATTTTTTCGCTGGTGACCTCAGCATGGAAGTCCATGAACCGTACCTTTACGTCCGCGGGTAACGCGGCGAGCAGTTCATCGGCTTTGCGAAAAGGACAATCGATGTCCGCCATGTAGACCCGGCCCTGTAGATTCATGACGGCGCAACGCCCACCTGTTTTTGTCTCGTGAATGTAAATTCCCGTGCCGGGACAACCTTCCGGATAGTTCGCCGGCCGCAGCAGACGGGGATTTCGGCTGAAGTATTCGTAGATGTCGCGCTTGTCCCAGATGTGGTTTCCGGAAGTCATCACGTCGATGCCGCAGCGGAACAACTCGTCGGCGACAGCGGGAGTGATACCAAATCCGGCAGCCGAGTTTTCGACGTTCGCGATCACCACGTCGATAGCATGCGTAGCGCGGATGTCCGCGAGATGATCGGCGACAATCCCACGGCCGACGTGGCCGAAGATATCGCCGATGAAAAGAAGCTTCACGCCTGAGAAGTTACCGCGCCTTCCGACGCGGACCCGACCAAGGCCACATACTTCGCGAATACGCCGGTCTTGTAGCGGGGAGCGGGAGCTTTCCAGGTCGAGAGGCGGCGCGCGATCTCGTCCGCGGCCACGTTCAGGTTCAATGCGCCCGCATCCACGTCGATGGTGATTGTGTCGCCTTCATGCACTGCGGCGATCGGGCCGCCGACGTAAGCCTCGGGCGTTATGTGCGCGGCCATGAACCCATGGGTGGCGCCGCTGAAACGGCCATCGGTAAGAAGGGCAACGGTGTCGCCCAGTCCTGCGCCGATTACCGCGGCTGTGACGAGAAGCATTTCGCGCATCCCAGGCCCGCCGCGTGGACCTTCATAGCGGATGACCATCACGTCATTCGGCTTGATTTTTCCGGCGTTCACGGCAGCCAGAGCATCTTCCTCGCGCTCAAACACGCGCGCGGGGCCCACGTGCTTGCGTTTGTTGTGTCCGGAGAGCTTGATTACGCAGGAATCCGGGGCAAGGGTACCGCGCAGGATGGCGAGGCCGCCGGTCGGCTTCAGAGGTTTATCGAGCGGCAGGATGACCTGCTGGCCAGGCGTCTCGACAGCCTCAGCAGCCTCTTCGCCGAACGTTCGGCCGGTGCAGGTGAGCGCTGAGGGATCGATGTAATTGCCTTCGGCAAGACGTTTCGCGATCACCCCAATGCCGCCCGAACGGTCGACGTCCACGGCGTTATACTTCCCGCCAGGCTTGAGGTCGACGAAGAGAGGCGTCCGTTCGCTGATGGTCTGGAAGTCTTCGATATTGAGCTCGACCTCCGCCTCGCGCGCCATGGCGAGGAGATGCAGCACGGCGTTGGTGGAACCGCCCGAAGCCGCGACGCCGGCGATCGCGTTCTCGAAGGCTTTACGGGTCGCGATGTCGCGCGGGCGGATGTTCTTGTGCACGCAGTTGAGTATTACCTCGCCGCAGCGGCGCGCCACGTCTTCCTTGCGAACATCGACCTGCGGAACAGAGGCAGTGCCCATGGGTGAGAGCCCGATCAGTTCCATGACGGTGGCCATCGTATTCGCGGTGAACTGGCCGCCGCAGGCACCCGCGCCCGGACAGGCGTGGTTCTCGATCTCGAGAAGTTCGTCGTCGGAGATCTTGCCTGCCGCGTTCGCGCCCATGGCTTCGAAGACGTCAAGGATCGTGATGTCCTTGTTACGCCAGCGCCCGGGAAGGATCGAGCCGCCGTAAAGAATGACGCCGGGAACATTGAGCCGCAGCAGCGCCATGCCCGCCCCGGGAATGGTCTTGTCGCATGCGACCAGCGCCACGATGCCGTCAAACATATGGCCGCGGGCCATGAGTTCGATCGAATCGGCGATGACTTCGCGGCTCACCAGTGAGGTCTTCATGCCTTCGGTTCCCATCGTGATCCCGTCGCTGATGGCGATGGTGTTGAACTCCATTGGGGTGCCACCAGCGGCGCGGATGCCTTCTTTCACATAGACGGCGAGATCGCGAAGTTTGTAATTGCAGTTCATGGTCTCGGTCCATGTGTTGGCGACGCCGATGATCGGCTTCTTCAAATCGGCGTCGTTGAATCCGATGGCCTTGAGGTAACTGCGAGCGGCAGCGCGGTCGCGCCCCTGGGTGATGGTGTAACTGTTCAGTTTCATTCGGCTGTTTCGATAGGGAGTGAAATGTCATTATATTGCCCATGCGCATCGGGATCGACTCGGGCGGCACTTTTACAGATTTCGTAGTGCTCGATAACGAAGGAAAACTGCAGTCGTTCAAGCTGCGTTCGAATCCGGAGTCACCTGCGAGCGTGATCCTCGAAGGGCTGCGGCGGGTCACGGCAAAGCGGGCGGAAGTAGTGCATGGATCGACGGTCGCGACGAATGCGCTGCTGGAGCGTAAAGGCGCGAAGACGGCGTTTGTCACGACGCGGGGTTTCGAGGATTTGATCGCCATCGGGAGGCAGAACCGGCCCGAGCTTTACAACCTGACGCCCGCTTTGCCGAGGCCGCTGGTGCCGCGGGCACTGTGCTTTGGCGTGGATGAGCGGGTGTTGTTCGACGGGTCCATCGAACGGGCGTTGTGTGAGGGAGATATTGGGGATCTGGCGCGACGGATCGAGGAATCGGGCGCGGAATCGGTTGCGATTTGCCTGCTGCATTCCTATCAAAACGACGCGCATGAACGGCTGCTGTTGAAGGGCCTGAATGGGTTCGTCTGTGCTTCGTGCGATATTTCTCCCGAATTCCGCGAATTCGAGCGCGCCAGCACTACGGTGATCAATGCGTACGTGGGGCCGTTGATGGATCGCTATCTGGGCGAGTTGGAGCGGAAAAGCCCTTATGAAATCGCCATCATGCAATCGAACGGCGGGTTGTTGACGGCTTCCGAGGCGCGGAAACACGCAGTGCGGACCATCCTCTCAGGCCCTGCGGGAGGGGTTGTGGGGGCGGTCGAGGTCTCGCGGTTGTGCGGGTTCAGCAAGGCCCTCACGTTCGACATGGGCGGGACGTCGACTGACGTGGCGCTGGCTGGCCGGCAGCCGAGACTCACGACTGAAGCGCGGATCGACCACTTTCCGGTGCGAGTGCCGATGCTCGACATTCATACGGTCGGGGCGGGCGGTGGATCGATTGCGCGGGTGGATGCGGGCGGAAGTCTGCGCGTGGGACCCGAAAGCGCGGGGGCATGGCCGGGTCCGGCTTGTTATGGAGTGGGCGAGGAAGCCACGGTTACGGACGCCCACGTAGTGTTGGGCCGGATTACGGCGGATCAACTGGTGGGCGGCGAGATGCATATCGACGCGGACGCGGCGGAACGGGCGGTGGCGCGAGTGGGCGCTCAATTGGGGCTCGATCCGGTAAAAGCCGCTGCGGCGATCCTGCGGGTGGCGAATTCCAATATGGAGAGGGCGATTCGAACGGTATCGGTGGAGCGGGGTGAAGATCCGCGTGAGTTTCCGCTGGTGGCTTTTGGAGGCTGCGGCGGGTTGCATGCCTGCGAAATCGCGGAGGAGTTGGGAGTCAAGATCGTGATTGTTCCGAGAATGGCGGGAGCGCTTTCAGCTTTGGGGATGCTCCTGGCGGATCGAACGCGCGATTACTCGGTCGGGGCGTTGGGGGCGTCGGATTATGAAGCACGCTTCCGGAAACTGGAGAAGCAGGCACGGAGCGATGTGAAGGGCGCGGTGCTGGAACGGTTGGCCGATGTTCGTTATACAGGTCAAAGTTATGAGTTGACGATTGCGTGGGGCGACGGCGATTTCCATAAGGAACACAAGCGAATTTATGGTTATTCGGACCCGAAGCGCGCGACGCAGATCGTGACTTTGCGGGTAAGGGCGACTGTCAGAGTCAAAAAGCCTTCCATGCAAACACCGAAGGTGCGAAAGGGGCGAGGCGATACTCGTCGCGTGTGGGTCGATGGACGCTGGCGCGAGATTAATACCGCGTCGCGCGAGGGACCGGGGCCGGCACTGATTACGGATTACGGTTCGACGACGCTGGTTCCCGAGGAATGGTCGATGCGGCAGGATTTGAATGGGAACGTTATCCTGCAACGGGCATCAGCGCGTCAGTAGGGTGAACGACAGTCCGCGACGTGTCCATCGATGAGCGACTTGCATCGATAGCTCTTCCGCGATTGCTTCGGGATCCATCTCAGGACGATAACCGTACTGACTTGCGAGGAAACTTTCCGCGAATGGACGGCGCAGGAAATGGAGTGGGTCCCAGGTGCGGGTGAAGACGACGACCATATCAGGTTGGCGGAGTTTCAGTTTTTCGATTTCGGGCGCGGTGAAATCGGCGATTGCGGTCACTTTACGGGGGGCGTTGACGAATCCAAGATCCGGATTTCGCAGCGCCTCGGCCATGGGAAAGGCAGTTGCGACGAGCGCATTTCCCAGGATATTATCGCGTACCTCAATGGATGAGGCAGCTGCCTTCTGCAACTCGACGAAACTCACGAAAGCCAGATTATTTTCGAATGGAAAAGGATAGAGGGGATTTACAAAATTGGCGGCAATGAGGCATACGAGCAGAGCCCCGAAAGTAAGTTGGCGCGCGCGGGGCAGGAGAGCCCCCAATGAGACCGCGAACGCAATGTAAACCACCGGCAAGGCGGGCAGGAGATAGCGCTCGAGCACCGCACCTCCGAGCGCGCTCACCACGAGCACGTGCGCAAGGACAAACGAAGCGGCAACCCGCCATGCCCGGCCCCGGAGCAACGGCATCCGGCGGAGCGCCCAGAGCAGCGCGACCGTGCCGATGAAATGCCCGCTGCCGATGAAAAGATAGTACAGCCGCCGCAGGAACGCGATGAGGAGCCGGGCGGGATGAAGTGGTTCCCAAACGTTGTACGCGGTGAACGCCGGGTTGCCGAACCAGTGCCCCGTGGCGTGCCGGAGCGCCGCCAGCCAGATGAGCAGAGCCGGCAACGGGGATAGAAACCAGAGCGCATTCGCTCGCTCGGGCCACGGGCGGCGCTCGAGAAGGAGCCAGCACCCGAATAGCGCGGGCGCCACGATTCCCGTTTCTTTTACAAGCACCAGCACCGTGCACGCGATAGCGGAGGCGCGAAAACGGTTCTGGAGAAAAAGCAGCAGCGACAGAACGGACAGGCACATGGCGGGCATGTCCAGTTGCGCCAGCATCGATTGCGCGAAAAAAAGAGGCGAGAGGCACAGCAGGATGAGAGCCGCGAAACCGGGAGTGCCGGTCGCGCCACGGGACATCTCGATCCCGAGCAGAAAGGTGCCGAGTGCGCCGAGCGCCGCAATCAACAGCATCGCGATGCGGGTTGCCGCGATGGAGTAACCAAAAATCGACCACCAGGCGGCGAGATAAATCATTACGCCGGGGGGATGGACATTGGGGAGTGTCGAGACGGGAATCCAGGCACCGGTCCGATACAGATCGAGCGCCGCGGGAATGAACTGGCCGGCCTCATCCCAGTAGAACGGGAGTTGCAGAAGAGGGCCGTGCGCGAGGATCAGAAACAGGGCGATCAGCCCGAAAGCCAGAGTGTACGACCGGAGGCGGACGGGAGGCCTGCGGACGGGCGGCATTTGCGAACGTTTACTGGACGAATCCCGCGCCGGCCTTCGGTTCGAGACGAATCTCGCCGAACGCGGATTCATACTGGCTTACGTTCTGCTGCAGCACATTGAGTAAAGCTTTGGCCTGTTGCGGGCTGATGTAGATGCCCTGGAAATTGTGGATCTGTACGTTATCCTGCGATGTCTGGTTGATATGGCCGAACATCAGAAAGAAATCCCAGAGGTTCACCCGGATCTGGACGCTGTTGGCGTAGCTTTCACGGTAATCGGGCGCTCGCTCGAGAACGATCCGAGGCTGAGAGGGTGTCATCGCACTACATGGTACCGTAGCGAATGGCCGGATGGAGGTTTTCCGCTTCCGAGCCCACTGCGTCCTTGACTTTCGTACACGCGGCATTTTATGGTAGCGTTTCGTGATTGTGCTTTCGTGTTGATATGGCTCTGGAAACGGGAGTGAAAGAAGTCCTCGACCACTATTACCCCTCCACACTGGAGAGCGTCGATCTGGCCGAGGGCGAGATCCTGAAGGCAGCCGAACAAGCGGGTTTCGATGAAGAGGACCAGCACAGGATCGGCATGGCGGTGCGGGAGTGCATGGTAAATGCCATCGTCCATGGCAATCGCTACAACCGGAACAAAAAGGTCCGCGTCAGCGTTTCCGTGGAGAGGTTTGGCCCTTCGGACGGAAAATCAGGGCGCGGTGCCCGTTTCACGATCCGGATTACGGATCAGGGCGAGGGGTTTGAGTTACACGAAGTGCCCGATCCGTTGCATGACACAAACCTGCTGCGGCATTCGGGCCGCGGGCTATTTCTGATGGGTGCTTTCATGGACGACCTGAAGATTTGCAAAGCGGAGCCCGAGGGTACAGAGGTAACGCTGGTAAAGAATATCAGTCCGCATGAATAGCGTGGCGGGCTTTCGAAGCGGGTTTTCGACGCAGGGAATATTACAGATTCGAGGGGGTAAGCGCAAGTGAGCGTTAAACTGAACACCCGCCAGGTGGGTGACGTAATGGTGATTGATGTTTCGGGCCGGATTACTCTCGGCGAAGGATCGAGCGCGCTGCGCGACGTTCTGCGCGAGCTGACGGCCAAAGGCAATAAGAAGATCCTGTTGAACCTGGGAGATGTTTCCTACATCGATAGTTCGGGGATCGGAGAACTGGTTTCGGGTTTCACGACAGTGGCGAACCAGGGCGGCACACTGAAGTTGCTCAGCCTGACCAAGCGCGTGAAGGACCTGTTGCAGATTACGAAGCTGTACACGGTTTTCGACGTCCACGAAGACGAAGCCCACGCGGTCCGAAGTTTTGCGTAAAAGCGCAAAGGGCGCTGTCCCGCGCCACCATACAATGGACTTCGCGTCCGGGTGGCACGGACGCGACCCGTTTTGCGCGTGTTCCTCGAAAGGCAACCAGGCGGAATGTGCTCATGGCGCTCTTTTATCCACCGCCCACAAACTGAACGATCTCGATTTCCGCGCCGTTATCGAGGGCGGTCGATGGCCATAGTTCGCGCTTGACGATGACGCGATTGTACTCGATCGCGACGCGTTCCGGCTCCAGGTGGAGCGCACGGACGACGTCGAGCAGAGTAGTTGAAGCGGGGAATCCGCGGCGTTCGCCGTTGAGTGTAACCTGATTTTCCGTTGACACGAGTTTCCGTGAATTATTATAGTCGTGGGGAGCACGCCAACCCCGCAAATTATCTTTCCAAATGCCTACTACGCTGGTACAAGTCTGGTTTCCGGTCCTGGTGCAAACAATTCTTGCCATGGTGATCGCGGCGGCGCTGGTTACACTGTCGTTCGCGATCGGGCGCAAGGTAAAGAACAGAGTCAAGGACATGCCGTATGAGTGCGGGATCGAACCCACGGGTGACGCACGGCAGCGCTTCAGCGTGAAGTTCTATCTGGTGGCGATGTTATTTATCCTTTTTGACATCGAAGCAATCTTTCTTTATCCGTGGGCCGTGGTTTACAAGCAACTCAAGATGTTTGGCTTCCTTGAGATGCTGACATTTGTGGTGCTGATCCTGGCGGGTTTTTTCTTTATCTGGAAGAAGGGCGTGCTGGATTGGGCACACGAAGAGCCCGTGCCGGTTAAACCCATGATGGCCCGGTTGGATCTGACTCCGGTTGAGTTGAGTCCGGCGGAGCTGGTGCGCAAATGATTCCCGAAAGCTTGCGGGATAATCCGCTGGCGATGGCCTTCGACGGAGTTGCCGCGGCGGCGACATTTGCATTCGCCGAGTTGACCATCGAAGTCGATCCGGCGAACATCCGCGAAGCATTGCGTTTGGCCAAGCACGAGCTGAACTTTGAGCGGTTGAGCACGGTGACCGGAGTCGACCGTTATCCGGCCGAACCGCGGTTTGAAATTGTCTATCATCTGCAGTCGATCGCGGGAAAACAGCGCTTGCGCCTGAAAGCGCGAGTGCCCGGGGAAAATCCTGAGATCGAATCGGCATTTGCGGTGTATCGTTCGGCAAACTGGTACGAGCGCGAGGTATTCGATCTTTTCGGTGTCCGGTTCCTGAATCATCCGGACATGACGAGGATCATGATGCCGGAAGATTGGGCAGGGCATCCATTGCGCAAGGATTATCCCGTGACGGGGACCCGGTATTGATGAGTTTGAGGAGTTTCTGAAGCATGGGAGACGCGAACGATTCCGCGGTATTGACTGACGGCGGGATCACGAGTGAACTCGAAGTCGAGCAGGATTACGAGCAGCATAAGCACGATGGATCCGGCGTGCGAAGCATGGTCCTCAATATGGGCCCGCAACACCCGTCGACGCACGGAGTTTTGCGCCTGCTGCTGGAACTGGACGGCGAGACGATTCTGAAGGCCGCTCCCGACATCGGATATCTGCATACCGGTATCGAAAAGGAATTCGAGGTCAAGACGTACCAGCAGGGCGTCACGCTTACAGACCGCATCGATTACCTTGCGCCGCTTTCGAACAACCTGGTTTACTGCCTTGCTGCGGAGAAACTGCTGGGCCTCGAGATTCCGCCGCTTGCACAGTGGACGCGGGTGATGCTCGCCGAGTTCACGCGCCTGAACAGTCATCTGGTGTGGCTGGGCACACACGCGATCGATATCGGCGCGATGAGCGTTTTCCTCTATTGCTTCCGGGAACGGGAAGAGATCCTGCGCATTTTCGAGATGTTCTCGGGCCAGCGCATGATGACGAGCTATTTCCGGATTGGCGGGCTCGCGCTTGAGCCTCCCCGCGGCTGGCAAAAGCGCGTCAAGGATTTTATCGATATCTTCCCTTCACGCGTGGATGAATACGAAGATCTGCTGACGAACAATGGGATCTGGACGGGCCGTACCAAAGGCATTGGTTACATTCCGCTCGAAGACATGATCGACCTGGGGGTTACAGGCCCGATGTTGCGGGCAGCCGGGCTCAAGATCGATATCCGCAAGGACGCGCCGTATTCGAGTTACGAGAAGTTCGACTTTGAAGTGCCGACGCGGACCGAGAACGACGTTTTCGCGCGTTATCTTGTGCGGATCGAAGAGATGCGGCAATCGGCGAAGATCATCCGGCAGGCGCTCGAAGGCATGCCGTCGGGGCCGCATCAGGCCGATGCCCCCGGAATCGTGCTGCCGGACCGCGAAAAGATGAAGACCCAGATGGAGTCGCTCATCTATCATTTCAAGATTGTTACGGAAGGCTTCCGCGTGCCGGAGGGCGAAGTCTATCAGGCGGTCGAATCGCCGCGCGGCGAGGTCGGGTGTTACATGGTCAGCGATGGGACGCAGAAGCCTTATCGCGTGCACTGGCGCGGGCCCAGTTTCGGGAATCTGCAGGCCATTCCGAAGATGATCGAAGGAACGCTGATCGCGGACGTGATTGCGGGTCTGGGCAGTATGGATTTCGTGCTGGGAGATACGGACCGATAGGTTCGGGTCGAAAGCGAACGCGATGGATTTTGAAGAAAAGATCGACGCATTGAGGATGAATCTGGAGCTGGCGTTTCACGACATCGAAGCTATGGGCGTGAAGATCGAAGCGCTGCGTGTGGCTTCGGCGAGCCAGTATGAAAGTATTCAGGTGTTGGCCGGCGCATCGGAGGCTCTTCTCAAGAACGCAACCAGCCAGCAGGGCGAACTTGAGGTTTTGAAGAAGATGTCGGCCCATCTGGCGACGCTCGTCGACGCTCATGACAGAAGAATCGGTGCAATCGAGGGACGAATTTAGAGAATGACGTTTTCGCCCGAACTGGAAGCTCGTTTCGAGAAATTCCTCAATAAATACCCCGCCGACCGGAAACGCTCGGCGATGATCCCCATGCTCATCTACGCCCAGGACGAAGTGGGCTCGATGACGGACGAATTGATCGAGGAAGTCGCCAGGCGCGTCGGTGTAACGCCGCTGCAGGTTCAGGAAGTCCTGACCTATTACTCGATGCTCCATCGTAAGCCGATGGGTACGTATCACGTTCAGATCTGCACGAACATTTCCTGCTTGCTGGTGGGCGGCGAGGAGTTGTGGGATAAGGCCTGCCACAAACTCGGGATCGGCCACAAACAGGTTACGGCGGACGGGCGCATTTCGCTCGAAGAAGTGGAGTGCATCGGGGCGTGCTCCTGGGCACCGGCGATTCAGGTTAATTACGACTTCTATCACGACGTAACCATGGAGCAACTGGAAAAACTGATCGACGGGCTTGCGGTGGGCAAGCGGCCCGAGGAGATCTCCGAAGTAGTGAAGGTCAACAGCTGATGCTTTATAACCAACCCGATCCGCTGGAAGTCAGAATTCTGTCGAAGCGTTTCGGGATGCCGAATTCCGCCTCAATCGAAACCTACCTCGCGACGGATGGATACAAGGCGCTCGAAAAAGCGCTGGGTATGACCCAGGACGAGATTATCAACGAGGTGAAAGCCTCGGGTTTGCGAGGCCGGGGCGGTGCCGGATTCCCGACGGGCATGAAATGGAGCTTCGTGCCGCGTCAATCGCCGAAGCCGAAATACATCATGGTGAATGCGGATGAGAGTGAGCCGGGTACGTGTAAGGACCGGCTGCTCATCGAATACGATCCGCATCAGATGATCGAAGGGATTCTGATTGCCGGTCTCGCTGTGGGAGCTCAGCAGGGATACATTTACATTCGCGGGGAATACCGGTATCTGATCGATATTGTGGATCGCGCGCTCGATGAAGCGTACGCGCGCGGCTACCTCGGCGATAACATTCTCGGGCGCGGGTTCAAGTTTCATCTGTCAACGCATTCGGGCGCGGGCGCATATGAGTGCGGCGAGGAATCGGCGCTGCTCGAATCGTTCGAAGGCAAGCGCGGCGTGCCGAGAATTCGTCCGCCATTCCCGGCGGTCGCGGGGGCTTACCAGTCGCCTACCGTCCTCAACAACGTTGAGACATTCTGTTCAGTGCCGCCGATTATTCTCCACGGTGGAGCTTACTTCGCGGGTCTGGGAACTCCGAAAAACGGCGGAACGCGTCTTTTCTGCCTTTCCGGCCACATCAACAAGCCCGGCGTTTACGAACTGCCGATGGGCTTCAACCTGATGCGCATGATCAATGAAGTGGGCGGCGGTATGCGCAACGGGAAAAAGCTGAAGGCCGTGATTCCGGGTGGGTCGTCATGCCCGGTCCTGAAGGCGGACGAGTGCGATCTGGCGATGGATTTCGACACGCTGGCCGCGGCGAAGTCGATGCTCGGATCCGGCGGCGTGGTTGTCATGGACGAAGACACGTGCATGGTGAAAGCTGCTCTACGGATTATGCGTTTTTATGCGCATGAGAGCTGCGGCTGGTGTATCCCGTGCCGCGAGGGTACGACCTGGCTTCGCAAACTGCTGACGCGGTTCCACGAAGGCATGGGGCAGCGCAGCGATATCGTGTTGATCGGCGATCTTGCAAGGAATATGCTGGGGCGGACATTCTGTCCGCTGGGCGACGCGGCCGCGCTGCCGACGATTTCGATAGTCGAAAAGTTCGAGGAAGAGTTTGTGGCTCATCTGAACGGCGAGCCTTGTCCGTACGAAAAGTCTTCGCGGCTGGTGGCGGCGTAGCAGGAACAGCGACGAAAAATCCAATGGCTGATCTGGTGAAATTTACAATCGACGGACGGGAGCTCGAAGCGCCTCCCGGCACCCTGGTCATCGACGCGGCCAAACGCGCGGGAATCGAGATCCCGTCATTCTGCTACTACGAAGGCTATTCGCTGCAGGCTGCCTGCCGCATGTGTCTGGTGGAAGTCGAAAAAATGCCGAAGCTGCAGGTGGCGTGTACGCTGCTGGTCGGGAACAGCATGGTTATCCATACGGATTCCGCGCAGGTGAGAGCGTCGAGGAAATACATGCTCGAATTCCTGCTGGCGAATCACCCTCTCGATTGCCCGGTCTGCGACAAGGGCGGCGAGTGCGAACTGCAGGACATGGCCTTCCGCTACGGCGCGGGCGAGAGCCGGTTCACCGAAAACAAGAGGCACGTCGACGAGCAGCAGTGGTCGCCCGTGGTTTTCTACGACGGCCCACGCTGCATTCTCTGTTTCCGCTGTGTGCGAGCGTGCAGTGAAGGCATGGGCGTGGGAGCGCTGGGCGTGGTCAATCGCGGCGCAGTCTCGCTGATTGCGCCGAACGAAGGGGACCACCTCAACTGTGACGAATGCGGCCAGTGTATCGACATTTGCCCGGTGGGAGCGTTGACTAGTGGCGCGTACCGGTATCAGACGCGACCTTGGGAAATGGAACACGTCGGCACGATTTGCACGCATTGTTCCAATGGCTGCAAGACGACCCTCGGGGTGCGGAACGATGAGATTATCCGCGGCAATAACCGCGACCGGTCCGGCATCAACGGCGAGTTCCTGTGCATCAAGGGCCGGTATGCGTTCGATTTTTCCCATCATGCCGATCGCCTGCAATCGCCGATGATTCGCGCCGCTAACGGCAAGCTGGAGCCGGCATCGTGGTCGAAAGCGCTTTCAACCATCGCGGAGAAATTCACCCGGATCAAAGCGCGTGACGGAAAGTTCGGCGTCGTCGGTTCGAATCACACTTCCAACGAAGAGAATTTCTATCTGCAGAAGTTTGCCCGGCAAGGTTTGGGCACGAATAATATCGATCATCACCGTACCGGCGACGTTGTGACGCTGATGGATGCCCTTAGTGGTACCGTCGGTCAACTGGCCACAACGCAGGATTTCTACGAACGCAAAGCCTTCCTGATCGTCGGCGCGGATCTCGCGATCGAGCAGCCGTTCCTTTCCTTCCAGATCCGTGCGAACAAGCGCCATCACGACGCGCACATCTACGTGATCACGGCGGGGAATGTCCGTGAAGATCAATATTCCACGAAATCCATCCGCAAGAGCAGCGGAACCGAGCTCGACGCGCTGGCCGAACTTCGCGACGCGCTGGCAGCGGAATCCGAACTGGCGATCCTGTTCAGCGATTCCGTCAAAGGCGATGACGTCCGCAAGCTGGTGGCCTTCGGCCAGTCGCTGGGAATTGGCGTGAAGTATTGCCCGCTGCTTGATTATTCGAATTCGCGCGGCGCCATCGACATGGGCCTTACGCCCGAACTCCTGCCTGGTTATCAGGCATCCCAAACTCCGGGCCTGACCGTACGCGAGATGCTGGCAGCGGACGATCTGGATGCCGTTTGGGTGGTGGGGGCGAATCCTCTGAAGGAGGGTCCGCTGGGATCGCAGAAGGCGTTCGTCGTGGTACAGGACATGTTCCTGACGGAAACCGCGCAGCGCGCCGATGTCCTTCTGCCAGCTGCGAGCGCGTACGAGAAGAACGGGACCGTTACGAACGTCTGCGGCGAAGTGCAGCGCCTCAAGCGCGCCATTTCAACCATCGGAGCAAAACCGGATCTCGAGATCATCGGCCTGATTGCCAAAGAAATGGGTCTCGCGGCGGAGATGGGGCCGTGGTTGCCGGAGACCGTTTATAACGAAATCCGCCGTACCGTGAAAGGGTACGACATTCCGCTGGCGCTGGTGACAGTTGGTGCGCAACAGACTACCCCCGTCAATGGAAGAGTTGGTGTTGAGAGCCGTCCGGACCTGATCTGGTCCGCGCACGATAATCTCTTCACGTCCGGAACGCTGGGAAGGTATTCTAAAATACTGAATTCAGTTATCGAGAAACGTTTGACCCACGCGCATCCGGATAAAGAGGAGTACGTGCGCCAGTAATGGTATTTTTCATCATCACGCTTATCAAGATCGCGATCATTGCGTTCGTACTGCTCACCGTGCTCGCTTATCTGCAATGGGTGGAACGAAAGGTGATCGCGCACGTGCAGGTTCGCATGGGTCCTTCGCGCGTGGGGCCACACGGGTTGCTGCAGCCACTGGCGGACGTGATCAAACTGATCACGAAGGAAGGCGTCATGCCGCCGCACGTGAACAGTTTCTTCTATCTGCTGGCTCCGTTCCTCGCGGTTTTCATGGCGTTGATTTCGATCTCGGTCATTCCGTTCGGAACTCAACTTACCGTGGGGCCTTACACGACGTGGATGCAATTGACCGACCTGAACGTCGGTATTCTGTTCATTCTCGCCGTCAGTTCGATGGGCGTCTATGGAATCGCGCTGGCCGGCTGGTCTTCGAATAACAAATATGCGCTTCTCGGAGGCCTGCGAAGCTCGGCGCAGATGATCAGCTACGAACTGCCGATGAGCCTTGCGATCGCGTCGCCGCTTCTGATCGCGGGTAGTTTGAGCCTTCGGGAAATCGTCAATTCGCAGGCAGGCTACAACCTCGGCTTCATTCCGAAGTGGTTGGTATTCGCCGGACCGTTCCCCCAGATATTCAGTTTCATCATTTTCATGATTGCGGCCTTCGCGGAAACGAACCGCATCCCGTTCGACCTCCCCGAAGCGGAGAACGAACTGGTAGCGGGTTTCCATGTCGAATACAGCAGCATGACTTTTGCCTCGTTCTTCATGGCCGAATACGCGAACATGGTGACCGTCTGTTCCATCGCGACGCTGCTGTTCCTGGGTGGCTGGCATCCGTTGTGGCCGGTCGAATATGGATCGAACTTCTTTGCGCCGCTGATTCTGTTTGGCGCGGGAGCGATTTGTATCTATCACGGTCTGAACCCGGCGCGGCCCCTGGATAGATACACGCTGCCGGTTTTCGGTATCGTGTTCTTCGGGCTGGCGGGCCTGATGCTTTTCCCGCCAACGGTTCCCATTTTGATGCCGCTTTTCTGGTTTCTTGCCAAGTGTGGTTTTCTGCTCTTTGTTTTCGTGTGGATTCGTGCAACGCTGCCCCGTTTCCGGTATGACCAGTTGATGGGTTTTGCATGGAAGGGTTTGTTTCCCGCAGCGCTGTTGAATCTGCTCGTTACCGGATTTCTGGTGGCCCTTGCGTCCTGAGTGGGACTTATAGCGATGGATTATTTCTTTTTTCTTTTGTTCGCGCTGATCGCAGTAGTGTCCGCCGTCAATGTGGTGGTGCAGCGGCATCCGATCGCGAGCGCGTTGTCGCTGATCGGCGTGATGGGCTCGATCGCCGTTCTCTATCTGGCGCTCGGCGCCGAATTTATTGCGATGGCGCAGATCATCGTCTACGCGGGCGCGGTGATGGTGCTGTTTATCTTCGTCATCATGCTGCTGAATGCGGGCGCTGAAGAGCGCCGCGGGCGTTCGTGGACTGCGCAACTGCTGGGCGCGCCGGTTCTCGTCGCGTTCCTCGGTATGATTTGCTATTTCATCCAGCGCGAGTTCGCGAACGCGGGCTTCATGAAGTTCGGCAACTTCTCCGGCGGTTCGGCGCAGAGCGTGGGTCTCGCGCTCTTTACCGATTACCTGCTCCCCTTCGAAGTTACCTCCGTACTGATTCTCATCGCGATCCTGGGCGCCATCGTCCTCGCCCGAAAGGAAATGGATTAATGCCCGACGCTCTTCAGGTCCTGAACAACGGCGTTCCGATCTCCTGGTATCTCATGCTGAGCGCCGTGCTGTTCGCGCTGGGCGTGGCGGGCTTTCTGTTCCGGCGGAACATTATCACCGTGTTCATGTGCATCGAGCTGATGTTGAACGCGGTCAATCTCAGCTTTGTCGCGTTTGCGAACATGCACAAACAGGTCAGCGGACAGATCTTCGTGTTCTTTGTGATGGTGGTCGCGGCGGCCGAGGCCGCGGTTGGCCTGGCAATCATTCTTACGGTGTTCAAGAACCGCGAGACGCTGAACATCGACGAAATCAGCACTCTGAAGAATTAATGCGGAACTAATGCAGAATCTCTGGTTAATCCCCGCGCTCCCGTTCATCGGATTTCTGATCAACGGCATCTTCGGCCGCAAACTGCCGAAGTCCATGATCAATCTGATCGCGGTATTGAGCGTTGTACTGTCCTTCGGCTGGGTCGTGAAGGTTTTCATGACGGCGGGCGATCTGGCCGCGATGCCTGTTACCGAACACTATTTCACCTGGATCAAGAGTGGTGAATTTCAGGTGGGATGGGACTTCACCGTCGATAAGCTGACGATGATCATGCTGTTCATCGTGACCGGCATCGGCTCGCTGATTCATATCTACGCGACCGGGTACATGGCGCATGAAGAAGGCTACTACCGCTTTTTCGCCTACCTGAACCTGTTCATGTTTTTCATGCTGGACCTGGTGCTGGCCGCGAATTATCTGATTCTGTTTGTCGGTTGGGAAGGCGTCGGCCTTTGTAGTTACCTGCTGATCGGGTTCTACTTCGTCAAGAAGAGCGCCACCACGGCGGGCAACAAGGCGTTCATTGTGAACCGCATCGGCGACTTCGGATTTTCGCTCGCGATGTTCCTGATCGTGGTGAACTTCGGAACGCTGAGCTTCAGTCAGGTCTTCTCTGCCGCACCTGGCAAGCCGACAGAAACGCTGACCGCGATCGCACTGCTGCTGCTGGTCGGCGCATGCGGGAAATCGGCACAGATCCCTCTATATGTCTGGCTGCCGGATGCCATGGAAGGTCCGACGCCCGTTTCCGCCCTTATCCATGCCGCGACCATGGTGACTGCGGGAGTCTACATGTGCGCCCGCTCGGCCGTGATCTTCACCCATGCTCCCGCCGCGATGGAGACGGTTGCGATCATCGGCCTCGCGACGGCTGTATTCGCCGCGACCATCGGCCTGGCGCAAAACGACATCAAGAAGGTCTTCGCTTACTCGACCGTGTCGCAGCTGGGATATATGTTCCTCGGTGTTGGCGTGGGGGCGTTCTCAGCCGGCATCTGGCATTTGATGACGCACGCGTTCTTCAAAGCCCTGCTGTTCCTCGGCGCGGGCAGTGTCATTCACGCCTGCCACGGCGAGCAGGACATGCGGCATATGGGCGGCTTGAAAAAATATGCGCCCTGGACCTGTCTCACGCTCGCATGCGCATCGCTCGCGATTTCCGGATTCCCTTTCACATCGGGCTATTTCAGTAAAGACGCAATTTTATCGGCGGCATACGGCCACGCGCCGTGGATGTATTGGGTTGGCGTAATTACGGCCGGAATGACGGCGTTTTATGTCTGGCGCGCATTCTGGATGACGTTCTGGGGCGATTACAAAGGGCATGGACACCCTCACGAGTCGCCACCATCTATGCTGGCGCCGTTGATTGTTCTGGCGGTGCTTTCGCTCGTGGGTGGGTTCGCCTTCAACGTTCCCCACATTCTTGAAGGCATGTTCCCGATTGCCGAAGGCGCGGAGAACATGATGCTGACGTATATTTCGGTCGTGTTCGGACTGGCGGGCATCGCGCTCTCTTATTACATGTATGTCGTGAACAAAGAATTGCCCGAGCAGATCGCCTCCTCGCTCGGCGGCCTCTATAAGCTCGTATACAACAAATATTTCGTCGACGAAATTTACGATGCCACGGTAGTCAACCCGATGATCACCGGTTCTCGCACGGTCCTCTGGCATGGCATGGACCAGGGCGTCATCGATGGCATCGTCAACGGGGTCGGAACTGAATCGAAGGCGATTGGCGGCGTTTTGAAACTCCTGCAGTCCGGCAATATTCGCAGTTACGCAACCTGGGTCGTGATCGGATCCGTCGCGCTGTTACTCGTGATGGGCGTAGTGGAAGGAGTAGGCCGGTGAATCTGCTCGATCTTCTCATCGCGATCCCCGGCATTGGTTTCATCCTGACGTTGCTGATCCCGCGTAAGCAGGAGCAGGCGATCCGGACGTTCACGCTCGGCATTTCGCTGCTCACTTTCGTGCTCTCGCTCGGACTCGCTACCGGATATCAGACAGGCCAGGCCGGGCAGCAATTCGTCACCGACACCGTATGGATAGCCAATCCCGAGATCCACTGGCACGTGGGGATCGATGGTTTGAGTCTCTGGCTGATCATCCTTTCGACATTCCTGACACCCATCGCCATCCTGATTTCATGGCGCTATATCAAAGACCGCGCGAAGGAGTTCTTCGCCTTCCTGATCCTGCTCGAGTTCGGGCTGGTCGGCGTATTCGCGGCATGGGATCTGTTCCTGTTCTACGTGTTCTGGGAAATCGTTCTGGTCCCGATGTACTTCCTGATCGGCATCTGGGGCCATGATCGGCGGATTTACGCGGCCGTCAAGTTCTTCCTGTATACGATGGCCGGCTCGGTACTGATGCTGGTGGCAATCATCTTCATTTACAATCGCGCGGGCACGTTCGACTATGCGGCTATCCTGAGCGGGCTCGAAAGCGGCAAGATCATGCTCACGCACGGCGAAGAGACATTCCTTTTCCTGGCCTTCTTCGTCGCGTTTGCAATCAAGGTCCCGCTCTTCCCGCTGCACACATGGCTTCCCGACGCGCACGTGGAAGCGCCATCGGCCGGTTCGCTGATGCTGGCGTCGGTAATGCTCAAGATGGGCACTTACGGGCTGGTGCGCTTCTGCCTGCCGATGTTCCCCACAGCGGCGCGCGAGAATGCGCCCTGGATTATCATCCTCGCGATCATCGGAATTGTTTATGGCGCGCTGGTCGCGATGGTTCAGCCGAACATGAAAAAACTGGTGGCGTATTCTTCGGTCAGCCACCTCGGATTTGTTGTTCTGGGGATCTTTTCCTTCACACAGATGGGGCTTGACGGAGCGGTTTACCAGATGCTGAATCACGGTATCTCGACCGGCGCTCTATTCGTTCTGGTCGGCTTCATGTATGAACGCCGGCATTCGCTTGCCATTTCCGATTACGGCGGCGTCGCGACTGCCGCGCCCTGGCTATCCACGATCTTCCTGATTACTACGCTCGCGAGCATCGGTTTGCCGACGCTGAATAACTTCGTCGGCGAATTCCTTGTCCTGCAGGGCACCGCGCAGGCAAACTTTATCTGGACGGTCTTCGCGGCGCTCGGCGTCATTCTTTCCGCGTGTTACATGCTCTGGATGTACCAGCGCGTGTTCTTCGGGGAATTGAGCGAAGAGGTCAAGCACCACATGCCCGATTTCAACGCACGCGAATGGGCTTGCATGATTCCTCTGGTTGTGATGATGGTCTGGATGGGCGTGTATACGCAGACCTTCCTGCCGCCGGTGACGGAAGCGAATGCGAAGATCCTCGACCAAAGCAAAGGGAATGTTCCCTTGCGGGTAGCGCTACCTCACGGGGCCGGAGGCAACGTACATGCCCGCTAATTTTTCTCCCGGCGCCGACGACCTGCTGCGGTTCTCGCCCGAAATCATCCTTACCGTTGCCGGCACCTTGTTGATGGTTCTCGATCCGCTGTTCGCAAGGCGCCTGCCGAAATTATTCGGGCACCTTTCGATCCTGGCCCTCATCCTTGCTATTGCGGGCGCGGCCGGCGCGAACTCCGTCCCCGGTTCTTCGTTCTCCAACCTGCTCGTGGTGGATGGGTTCGCCACATTTTTCCGCTTCCTGGTGCTCGCGATCGGCATTTTGACGGTGCTGGCGTCATACCGGTACCTCGATCTCGAAGCAGCGGAGACGGGGGAATATCACGCTCTGCTGTTGTTCTCCATTGTGGGACAGTGCCTCATGGTCGCGGCCAACGACCTGATCATGATCTTCATCGGTCTCGAGATTTCCTCGATCGCCACCTACATTCTGGCCGGCTATCTCCGCAACGATCGGCGCAATAACGAGGCGGCGCTGAAATACTTTCTTCTGGGCTCCTTCGCCACCGCATTCCTGCTTTACGGAGTGGCGATGATTTACGGCGTGACGGGCACGACCAAGCTCGATGAGATTCGCACGGCGCTCAACAGCCCGGCGGCGTCTTCGTCCTTCGGGATGGTCGCGGTCGCGGCGGCGCTGATGTTCGTCGGGCTGGGATTCAAAGTGTCCGGCGCACCGTTTCAGATCTGGGCGCCGGACGTTTATCAGGGCGCTCCCGCCCCCGTGAGCGCGTTTATGGCGACCGGACCGAAGGCGGCCGCGTTCGCCATTTTTTTCCGCATCTTCCTGACGGCGTTTCAACAGATCGCGGGCGGATGGGAGCCGCTGGTGTGGATCTCAGCGCTCCTCTCGATGACGATCGGAAATTTCGCGGCGCTCACTCAAACGAACCTCAAGAGAATGCTTGCCTACAGCTCGATCGCTCACGCCGGTTACGTTCTCGTCGCGCTGGCGGCGCATTCCGATATCGGAACCGCCGCGGCGATGTTCTACCTTGCCGCGTACGCATTAATGAACATCGGCGCGTTTGCCGTAGTTATTCATATGTCGGGCAAAGGCGAACGGCATGTGAAGATCGAAGATCTGGCCGGCCTCGGGAAGCGCCAGCCGGTAACCGCGGCCATGCTGACTGTTTTCCTCATGTCGCTGATCGGTATTCCGCTCACCGGCGGATTCTTCGGCAAATTTTACATCTTCGAGGCTGCACTTCAGTCGAATCTGGTGTGGCTCACCGTGCTGGGATTGCTGAATAGCGCTGTTGCCGCATACTACTACTTGCGCCTTCTCGTCGTCATGTACATGTATGAACCCGGCGAGGTGGCAAATAATATTGAGCCTTTGACCCCTGGTTTGCGAGCCGCGCTGATTCTACCGGCGATCGGCACTTTTTTTCTCGGGGTATTGCCGGGCGTAGTGCTGGGTTTTGCGCAACGTTCGGCGACCCTGGGCCATTAAACGTACTCTTCAGTACATTGGGTCCCAACGAGCAAAGTATTATCTGAAAAGGAGATGTGTGGAATGCGTACTACACTCTTAACGATTTTAGCGATAGGCGCCGTGATCAGCCCGCTGGCCACGGCAGAAGAACGAGATAGCAAAGTTGCTGACCGGCTGGATGCGGCAGCCGACGTCCTCTCGGACATGATGAAAGCTTCCGACAAGGGTATCCCCCAGGACTTGATGAACAGAGCACAATGCGTCGTCATCGTACCCAATATGAAGAAAGCCGGGTTCATTTTCGGCGCGAAGTATGGACGCGGCTTCGCCATGTGCAGGCGACATAGCGGCGTGGGTTGGACGGCGCCTGCGGCCATGAGGATTGAAGGCGGGAGCTTCGGGTTGCAGATCGGCGGATCCGAGTCGGACGTCGTTGTGCTGATCAACGGTGACGGGGGCATGAAACACCTGCTTGCCGATAAATTCACCCTGGGTGGAGACGCAACTGTGGCAGCGGGTCCGGTTGGGCGGGATGCAAGTGCTCAAACAGATGCCGCGTTGCACGCCGAGATGCTCTCTTATTCGCGTTCTCGCGGAATCTTTGCGGGTCTTGCACTCGAAGGCGCGACATTGCGTCCCGACAAAGATGCCGACCGTGACCTGTACGGTCGGGATATAACCAACAAAGAAATACTAACTGGCGATGTCAAGACTCCGGCCGTTGCTCAAAAGCTGGAGCATGCGATTAATCGCGAATCAGACCGTAAATCGTAACACCACCGCTTACGCGTTCCAGGCGGGCGGAGCCGGAATCCGCAGATAATCCTGAGGCGGGATGGCCTGAATGGGAAGGCCATCCTGCCAAAAGGAAAGTCTGACTTTGTCGGTGAGGGGCACCGATATCTCCATTACCTCGCGAAATGCGGCTTTGCCTTCGCTACTTTGAACAAGCACACCCCCGGCCGTTAAGGTCACCTTTAGCTTCCTTTGCGGCTTTCCACTCATATCGGGGATCTCGGCATGGACTTCGAGATTCTCGATAGCGGTGGGGTCTTCCGTAAAGTCGATCCTGAGAAAAACTGCGGTGTCGTCCCTCCCGTAATAAACTTCCTTAACGAGGGTGCGCTTTCCGTGCATCGAACCCGACCGCTGATCGACCCGGTAAACTCCCGCACCAAGCCATTCAAAATATGAATCGACCACGCCGTTGATCGTCGGCGATATTGGCCCCGCGGGCGGAGTCTGTATTCCTCCCCGATAAATCTTCACAATGGGATGCGAGAGTTCGGGGGGCGCCGGAAGTTCCAGCGATCGATATACATTTGCGAGGTGCTCGCGGTAAATCTGGTCGAACTCAATGGCATTCGCGGTCTCGTGTTCCGGTCCATACCACCAGTTCCAGTCGCTGCCTTCCGCGATAAGAATCTCTTCGAGAGCCCGCCGCCTCCGATCAGGCGTAACATGGTGAGCGGTCTCGAGGGCCTCGCGCGCATCGAGCAGCAATCGCCACGATTTGTTATCTTCTTCCGCGCCGATCCAGACGTCGAAATTGGCGTTGATCCACGAGCCGGGAAAGATGTGTGTGAGCGGCTCGGGCGCGGTTCGTTTCAGCGCTTCGCTGACGGTAATCGCTTCCAGCGCCCGGTCGTTCTGAATGCGGTGATAGAGTTCGCGGAAGAAAGGCCGGCCGTTGCGATCGTAATACTCCCAGGCGTTTTCGCCATCGAGGATCACGGGTACCAGCGCATCGCGCCCGCTGGAGAGCAGGCTACTGCAGTTTTGGTGTATACGGTCCAGAAAATCCTGCGCGGCCTCTGCCGCTCCCATGCTGGAATAGACGAAGCCAATCAGGTCGCTCAGGATATGATCGCGGAAGATCATTTGAATTTCCCTGCCCCGCTGGGACCAGAGGTAAGGGCGATAGGTGATCTCCGGCGTCGCGGGCCTTCGCAGAGTCCGGTCAAGAACACCATTGTCGGTCGCGGCCCATTCGAACCCGGCGGCTGCGGCGATCTCGAGCACGTGGTCCGAAACCGATCCCTCCGACGGCCACATCCCGACGGGTGCGACTCCGAAGGTTTTTTCGATGTAATCGCGAGCCATGTCGAGTTGCAAACGCGCATCCTGCGGATAGCTGAACCGCGGCGGCAGGGCAACGTGCGGATGCGAGACGGACGCTATATCGCTGTCGCAGAGCAGCGGTAATATCGGGTGATAGAACGGCGTGGTTGATATTTCAATCTGACCCGCTTCCGCGAGTTTGCGATATTCCGGAATTACCCGCGCACAGATTTCACGCTGCTTGCGGCCCATCAATGCCTGGTCCTCCAGCGTGAAGTTCCTGCCTTTGGCGACCAATTCGCGAACGGCCGGGTCGTGTTCCTGAAATTCCTCGTCGAACCACGCCAACTGCGATAAAACCTGCAGATCGCGAAGGTCCTGTGCAGTGAACGCGCCGCTCGCATCGGGAACGTTTTCCCGCGCTTCGTGCGCAGTAAAGAGCTCGCCGTATCGCGGATAGCGGTGAATCATCCGCCCGGGATGCGCCATGAAGAAATTGCGCAGTATAAAAGCCTGCTCGTCCGGCGTAAGCGTTTCCGCGGGCTTGAGCGCGCATGCCAGGAAGGGATCGAGCGCCTCGCCGCGCGCATATTCCTCCACCTGAACAATCATCGAGGGCACAAGGTTGAAGGTTTGCCGAATCCCGGGAAAGTCTTCCAGAATCCTGGCCATCCCGTAATAGTCCTTGAGTGCATGCATGCGCGTCCAGGGCAGACGATATTCCCCGGAGACAAGATCCTTATAGAACGGCTGATGCATGTGCCACAAGAAGCACAAATATATTTTCGGCATCTAGCGGGCGAATCTGCTCCTGACCGGTGCGGGCGGGGGAGAGTCGGGTCCTTTGATGGATGCCCAGAGGATCGCGTTCAGTTCGTCGTCGTCGATGGCGTCCGCATCCTTGAAGTCCATTCGCTTTGAGCGCGCGGCGGTAGGCGACTTTGCGGGGTTGCGCTCATCGAGCGGAATCTGCGGTTTCTCCAATGTGTAGGCTCCCGGCGAGGGCGCATTATTAAAGACACTGAACATGGGGCGTGCGCCGCCATCGTAAGTCGTCATCGGATGCATTCCGAGAATGATTTCCATGGTGCGCAGCACCGATGCCTGGTTATACATCGTGCTGTTGACCGTGCGGGGCTTCACCCATGGCGAAATCACGTAGCAGGTGGAACGGTGGGAATCCACGTGGTCAGGGCCATTCTGCGCGTCGTCTTCGATCACGAAGATCGCCGTTTCATTCCAGAAGCGGCTCTTCGAAACCGCCTCGACCAGCATCCCGACAGCCTGATCGTTATCGGCCGACGCGGAGAGCGGCGCAATCTTACCGGGAGTCGTTCCCGAAGTGTGATCGTTCCCCAGCCTCAGGATCAGGAACTGCGGCATCGCACCGGATTTCTCGAACTCCGCGAGATCCCCGAGGAATACTTTCGCGCGATCGATATCCGGGTAGTCGAGATCGAACGACCGGAACTTCATATTTGTGACACGAGAGAGAACGGGATCGCGCACGCTCGATATTTGCGTGCCATCCGGCGCGGGTGTGTTCCGGTTCTCGGCGAAGTATCCGTAATTGCGCATGGAGACGCCGGCCTGGGCGGCATTGGTCCACAGATAACCGGCCGGCGGCGAATTCGCGGGTTCCCCTCCTTCGAAATCGTAGCCCTTGCGGCGTCCGGCGTACTGGCTGGGCCACAGGCGCTGCGTGTAATCGGGGGCGATCGCCGCCGTAGCCCAGTTGTGCCCATCGGCGCTTACGTCTGCATTTTCGTAGAAGTTATCGAGAAGCACAAACTCGCGGGCCATCTTGTGAAAGTTCGGCGTCGACTTTTCGCCGAAGAGCACAAGCGAAGCATCGCCATTGCCTTCCTTTATGTCGCCGAGTACCTGATCGTAAGTCCGGTTCTCTTTCACGATGTAGATGACGTGTTTGATGGGGCCGTTTGGCCGGATCGGGCTATCCGCCGGGATGCCCGCGTCGTCAAGCTTCTCGTCGCGATAAGGGGTATTCGCCAGCACTTCGTTGGTGAATGACTGCAGTCCCGTCTCATCGGGTACGTCGACCAATTGGATTGTGCCCCTCTGTATGCGTGCAACATACTGATCCGTGTTGTTGCCCTGCGCCGACGGATTCGGCCCATCCGGATTCGGATAAGACCGCAGCCCTTTTCCGTTCAGTACGCCCATTCGGCCGTCCGGCAGGCCGAACGCAGCAGTGGGATACCAGCCGGTGGGGACGAATCCCAGCACTCTGCTACGCGGGCCTGAGATGTCGACGACGGCAGCGGCATTCGCATCCGCGCAAGCGACGAAAAGTTTGGTTCCATCGGCGCTGAGCCCCGCTCCGCTGGGTGTCGTACCGAGTGGCTGGCGCGGGGTCAACGACAGGTTGATCGTTTCAAACTGCGAGAGGTCGCCCGATTCCGTCGCGCCGAGGACGTACACGTTGTTCGTATTGCTTGCCGAGACAAACAAGCGGGCAGTGATTTCCGGGTGATCCTCCACGCTGCCCTCCCGCCAGACCATATCCGTGGTGTGCGGAGCGACGCGGACGGTCGCGATCGTCATTCCGGTATTCGCGTCGTACTGGCCGATCGAACCATCCGCCCAGCTCGAAACATAAAAACTCTTGCCCGAGGGGTGGAACAGGATGCGATACGGGCGCCGTCCGGTTCTGATACGTGAAACGACGAGCCCGGATTGCGGATTCACGACCACTACCGAATTGCGGTACAGGTCAGCGGCGTACAGCAGGTGTCCGTCCGGTGAGAACTGAATATCGCCGATGAAATCTTCCGGCTTGCGGTCCTTCGGCGCCACGATGGGAAACATGCGCGAGGGCGTGAGAACGCCGTTCGCCAGGGAAAATTCGTAAATCGCCGCTTGCGAACCGCCGCCCACATACACCTTGTCTCCGGCTTTGGTTATGGTCAGGCCGAGCCAGCCGTCCGGTACGGGGGTCCGCCCTACAGCCTTGCCGCTGGCGATATCGATGACGCTGACGCTCGGAGGATTGTACCCGCCATTCAACACCAGCAGAAACTTCTTGTCGGGCGTGACTGCGGACGCCATGGGAAATGTGTCGACGGGGATTTGCGTTCCCGCCGCTTTGATCCGCCATCCACTGCTCAGGAGAAAACTGCCATCGGCCTGTGGGCCAACCTGCTCCCGCGGAGAAGGCTGCGACATCAAAGCTGCGGCGATGACAAGGGCGCCAGGAAGGATCAAGCCAGGATTTTTCATTCGTACTCCGAATAATGCTGCGCTATGGGAAAGCGGCGGCCAATGCCAAACGCTTTCGATGTAACCTTAAGCCCAGGGGCGGCCTGCTGTCGTTTGTACTCGTTCCGGTCGACTTTTTTCACCACGTCCCGGACCAGATCAACCGGTAGCGATAAATCCGAAGCGATCTCCGGAACACCGTAGTTTTCTTCGATATAAAGCCGGAGAATCCCGTCGAGAACCTCGTAAGGGGGCAGGGAATCGCTGTCTTTCTGATCCGGCCTTAATTCGGCCGACGGCGCTTTTTCGAACACCGATTCCGGGATCGCGCAATCATGGCGGCAATTGGCGATGCGCGAGAGCGAATAAACCATGGTTTTGGGCACATCGCTGATCACAGCGAGCCCGCCGCACATATCGCCGTAAAGCGTGCAATATCCAACGGCAAGTTCGCTCTTGTTTCCGGTCGTGAGTACCATTGCGCCGAATTTGTTCGAGAGCGACATCAGGGTGAGACCGCGCAGCCGCGCCTGAACATTCTCTTCCGTGACATCGGGCTTGCGGCCGCCGAATACGGGCGCGAGCGTATGCAGGATTTCGTCGTAGGCCGGCGTGATCGGAACGATGTCGAACTGAATCGCCAACCGCTCCGCCAGCGCGCGCGCATCCGTGACGCTGTGCTCCGAGGAGAAGGGCCCGGGCATCGCCACTCCGCGGACATTCTCGCGGCCTACTGCGTCCACTGCGATCACCGCGGTCAGTGACGAATCGATTCCGCCGCTGAGCCCGATCAGAACGCGCTCGAAGCCGCATTTGCGGATGTAGTCACGGGTCCCGAGCACCAGCGCTTCGTAAACGGCTTCGCATTCGTCGCGCAAATTTGCGTGCTGGTCACCTTCGCCCGTCTCTATATCCGCTATCACGAGGTCTTCGCGAAAAGACGCAGCTGAGGCAATGACGTTTCCGCCGGCATCCATCGCGAAGCTGGTTCCGTCGAACACAATCTGATCGTTTCCACCCACCTGATTGACCACAATTGCGGGCGTCTTGTGACGGCGCACCATGGCCCGGAACATCTCTTCCCGCAGTTCACGTTTGCCGAGGTGAAAAGGGGAACCGTTGATGCTGACAATCGTCTTCGCGCCCTTTTGGATCAGTTCATCCACAGGATCGCGTCCGTAAAGCTGGTGTTGCCAGAACTCTTTATCGTTCCAGGCATCCTCGCAGATGGTCAGCGCGACGGCTTGCCCCCGCATGTGCCAGATCGTTTGTGTGTCCGCGGGCACAAAGTTCCGCGTTTCATCGAAAACGTCGTATGTAGGCAGCAGGATTTTCGTCTGCCGCATGACCACCGTCCCGCCTTGAATCACAGCCGCTGAATTCGTCGCCTGCTTTCCGGACGGTTTGCGGGAACGCCCCACGTATCCCGCGATTATGGAGAGCGGAAGATCCTTTGTCGCGTCCGCAAGTTGTTCGACGGCCATTTCAGACCGCTCGATGAAATCCGGTTTCTCGACCAGATCGCGCGGCGGATACCCCGTGACGGAGAGCTCGGGAAAAACGATCAATTCGGCATTTCTCGCCGCCGCATCCCGGGCGAAGCGGACCATCAGCGCCACGTTGCCGGAAAGGTCGCCCACAGTCGGATTGATCTGCCCGAGAGCGATCCGCATCAACATTTATCTTACCGGCAGGCGGCCATTCCCCGGACGAAACCCCAGTTAACACAATGCCGGAGAAATTTGGCCCGCCGAACGCCAGCCGCCCAGGTCAGTCACCCTGTCCCCACGCCTTCGCAGTAGCCAGTCCGACGCTGCTACTTGGCAATCTTTGCTAATCCTGATATGCTCGACTTCATAACTGGCGGCGAGGAAGACTATCATGCCCACTCGAAATGTGAATTTGACCGATGAGCTTGACAGCTTCGTACTGGCGAAAGTCGAGAGCGGCCGTTACGAAAATGCCAGCGAGGTTGTCCGCGCGGCGCTGCGAACCCTGGAGCGCGAGGAACAACAGTACGAGGCGAAACTGGTCGCGCTGCGATCCGCGATTGACGACGGCGACCGCAGTGGGGTTGCCGGAGGAAACTCTTTCAATCGTGTCCGGCAGGCGCTAAAGCTTCCTGGGAAGGCGGCCCCTCCGTCGAGCCGTATGCGGCGAGTTTCTGAAAAGCCGCACGGGCGCAAGTCCGTTGTGCGGCGGGACCTGACAAAGAAGCGCTAGCCGTTGGCCAAATTCCGTTTATCCCGCCTTGCCGATTCGGACCTGATGGATATCGGCGCTTACACCATGCGCACGTGGGGCGAAGACCAGACCCTGCGTTACATCGACGACCTTGAAACGTGTTGCCGGAGGCTGGCCGACGACCCGGCGTCCGGCCGCCCCTGCGATCACGTTCGCCCCGGCTTGCGCCGCATGGAACAAGGCAAGCACGTCGTGTTTTTCCGGCGTGAGCCGGGAGGCATTCTCGTTTCGCGTATCCTTCATGAGCGGATGCTTCCGGAAAGACGCGCCATCGATGACGACGAAGCGCAGCACTTCTCAACGTAACTGCGGGGTCGGCATCTCGGTTCACGTCTCGCGAAAATATTTCCCAGACTCCCGCATCCCCAATCCCTGCAACACCCCAGCGGCGATCCCACTCCGTTCCTGGCCCAGCCGCACCTGCCGTTCCCCACTCGCCGTGCTACTTCTGAATCGGCAAACCCATAAGGTAATAATGATTTCCGACAAACAACTCGAAGCCAACCGCAGTAACGCCCTTCTGTCCACGGGACCCAAAACGGAAGAGGGCCGAAAGCGCTCCAGCACAAACGCGCTCCGTCACGGCCTCACCGGCCAGGTCACCACGATGAACGACGAAGATCGCGCCGCCCACGACAAATTCTCCGAGGCCCTCATCCGGAGCCTTGCGCCCGAGGGAGCCATGGAGACCCAACTCGCCCAGCGCATCGCGACCGATAGCTGGCGTCTCAACCGCGCGAGCGCCGTCGAGGAAAATCTCTTCGCCCTCGGCCTCCACGAGAACGCCGGTAAGCTTTGCCCTGATGACGAACAGCCCAATCATGAAGAAATGCACGACGCCCTGACCACCGCGCGCGTCTTCACCATGGAGTCGAAACAACTCCAGCTCCTCACGCTCTACGAGCAGCGCCTGAACCGCGCCGTTCAGAAGAACTTCGCCCTGCTGCAATCGCTCCAGGCCGCCCGCAAAGCGCAGCGCGAAACCGAAATGAAGGAAGCGGCCAGCCTCCTTCAGCTCAGTGAAATGAGAGGTTTGGAGTATCAACCGGCGAAAGCCGCGCAGGCGCAAGTCCGTTGCGCGGCGAGTTCCTCACGAGATGGGTTCGTTTTTTCAACCGCTGAAATCCACGACGCGATCGACCTCCAACAGCGCCTCAAACGAGCCTCAACAATGGATTTCAGCAAATACAAGACCCGAAAATTTCAAACACACGCCGCCTGAACGCTGTTTTGGCGGGTTACGTGAACGGGTAGCAGCGGACTGATGACAGGGGCTGAAGCATAGCTGGCTCCGTTTGACTGTGGTAATCTGTGTTTTTCCATCCTGAGGAGTCTCCACGATTATGTTTCGTTCCCTGGCCATTCGCGCCAGCCTGCTTTGCCTCGTCCTGGCATCTTTTGCCACGATGGCGTCCGCGCAACTGAAGCTTGCGGTAGTCAATACGCAACAGGCGCTGCTCGATTCCGACGAACTCAAGAAAGCGGCCGCCGAACTCGAAAAAAAATACAAGCCGCGGCAGGATGAACTCCTGAAACTGCAGAACGATCTTCAGTCGATCCAGCAGCAGATCAGCAGCGGGAAACTCAACCAGCAAGCCGTTGCGGATCTGCAGGCTCAGGGCCAGCGCAAACAGCGCGAAGCGCAGCGTATCTCTGATGACCTGCAGCAGGACTTCGACCGCGACCGTCAGGACACTATCGGCAAAGCTGCCCAGAAGATGCAGGAAGTCGTTAAAAAGCTGGCTGAGGAGAAGGGTCTCGACATTATCGTCGATGTTTCTCAGACCATCTATTTCAAACCCGCGCTCGACCTGACCGCTGAGGCATTGGCCGCTTATAACAAGGCCTACCCGGCAAAATAGGATCCAGTCGGATGCCGGGCTACCTCGATACATACGGCGCCGGCGAGGAGCGACGGAACAGCATCATCATCCGTTCCGTGGTCGCTGTCGTCGTCATTGCCTTTGTCACTTCGCTCGGCTGGTACCTGCTGAAGAATCATCATCAGGAAAGCGTCGTCAAGACCTTCGTCCAGGCCCTGCGCCGGGGCGATTATCAGTCCGCATACCGCGATTGGGGGTGCACCGCGCAGAAGCCGTGCTCCGCATACTCGTTCAATAGTTTCATGACCGACTGGGGTACGCAGGCGGCGGCAAACGCGCCGGATCCGGGCGTCCTCGGTATCACCGACAGCGAATCCTGCAACACGGGCGTGCTTTTGACCGTCTCCGTCAACCGCGCCCGAACTGAAAGCCTTTGGGTCAACAAGGATAACGACGCGATCAGCTTCGCGCCCTATCCGATCTGCCCGCGCAAGAGCCCTTTTGCGATCATGATGCATCGCACGATCGGCCGCTTGCGTAAGCCCCTGCTGAGATAAATGAGTGCTGAAGTAGACTAACTACAAGGAAAATACATGAGTTCGACAACGGTTACCACTACTGGCGCGGGACTGGAAGGCGTCGTCGCCGGTGAATCAGAGATTTGTTATATCGATGGCTACGCGGGCGTCCTGAGCTACCGCGGCTACAACATCCATACGCTTGCGGAGCACGCGACCTTTGAAGAGGTCATCTGGCTGCTCTGGAAAGGCAAGCTTCCGAAAGAGAGCGAATTGGCCCAGTTGAAAGCCGATCTGTTCGCCAACGCAGCTCTCCCGCCGCAGGTGACGGACTTCCTGAAGGCCAATTTGAAAGCCTCGCCGATGGACGTTCTGCGCACGGCGGTTTCGATGCTGAGCCTTTACGATCCGCTGGCGAAAGATATGTCGCCCGAAGCGAATCTGACGAAGGCAACGAAACTGATGGCGCAAACCTCGACCATCGTCAGCAGTTTCGGGCGCTTGCGCGCCGGGCAGCCAGTGGTCGCGCCCGACCCGAGCCTGAGCTTCGCCGGTAACTTCCTCTACTGCCTGACCGGCAAGCGGCCGGACAAGGTAATGGAGCACGTTTTCGATGTCGCCCTCACGCTGCATGCTGATCATGAGCTGAACGCCTCCACGTTCGCGGCGCGCGTCACCGCGGCTACTCTTTCCGATATCTATTCATCCGTCACATCCGGAATCGGCGCTCTCAAAGGGCCACTCCATGGTGGCGCGAACGAAGAAGTGATACGCATGCTGCTCGAAGTCGGCACCGCGGATAAAGCGGTCGAGCGCGTACAGAAAATGCTTTCGGTGAAAGGCGTCAAGGTCCCCGGGTTCGGCCACCGTGTTTACCGGACGGACGATCCTCGCGCTACCCACTTGCGCGTGATGTCTGAAGAACTCGGCAAGAGCACCGGGCACGAGGATCTGTATCTGATGTCGAAGCGCGTCGAGGAAACCGTGCGCGCCGAAAAGAAGCTCAATCCCAACGTGGATTTCTATTCGGCATCCACTTACTACTCGCTCGGCATTCCGATCGATCTGTTCACCCCGATTTTCGCCGTGAGCCGCATGGCCGGCTGGACCGCCCACGTGCTCGAGCAGTACCATAATAATCGCCTGATTCGGCCCCGGGCGGAATACAAAGGCAACCCGGACGGCATGCAGTGGGTGCCGATTACTCAGAGATAACGGAACAGTGGACGAACGAGCCTATTACTCGGAGTCGCAGACCAAAAAAGCTGCGACTCTGAACTGCCCTTTCTGCAAGACGCAGGAGAGCTACGAACTGAATTACATTGTGCGTACGAAAAAGGACAGGCTTCCTGGCGGCGCCGACGAACGCGATCGCGCGAAGTTCGCCAAAGCACAGAGCTACATGCTGCTCGTGGACACCCAGACGATGTGCCGGAACCCGCGCTGCCGCAAGCGTTTTGACATTTCCGGCGTGAAAACCGTCGCTTTTATGTGATGGTACACGCGGCTTCAGCCGCGTTTACGCTAGATTGAAGGCGGGTGATCATGTCAGAACCCGCCGAAATCCATTCCAAAACTGCAATCCTCACGCTCGGATTCGACCCCAGGCTTTCCGTAGGCTCGGCGCGCCCCGCAGTCTTCCGCAGTTCAACTTATGTATTTGAAAGCCCCGAAGAAGCGGAGCACGCCTTCGCGGTGGTGCACGGCCGCGTAGCTGCGGAACCGAATGAACGCGCCGACCTGATCTATGCGCGAATTTCGCATCCGAATGCTGAGATCCTTGAAGACCGGCTTGTCCCGCTCGAGCCCGGAGCCACGGATGCGCTGGTGTTCAACTCCGGTATGGCCGCGATCATGACGGCCTTTTTCACTTTTGCGCGCCCGCATTCCAGCATCGTCTATACGATGCCTCTTTACGGCGGGACAACGGCGCTGATCCACACTTTTCTCGAACCGTTCGGCGTCGAGGGGATCCCCGTACGCGCCGGAGACACGGCGGCCATCGCGGAGGCTATCGGAGCCGCTCAGGATCCCTGCATCGTGCTGGTCGAAACCCCTGCAAATCCGACGCTCATTATGACCGGCATACGAGGCGTAGCCACTGCGGCGAAGCGCCATGCGTCCAAACCGGTCGTTATGGTGGATAATACTTTCCTGGGGCCGGTGTTTCAGCACCCCTTGAAACTGGGCGCCGATCTCGTGCTCTATTCAGCGACCAAGTATCTCTCCGGTTTCAGCGACTTGGTGGCGGGCGCGGCGATATCCAACGATCCCACACTGATTGAGCGAATGCGCAGCCGCCGGACGATGTTCGGCAATATCCTGCAGCCGGACGAATGCTGGATGCTCGATGGGCGCTTACCCACCGTCTCCCTGCGTATGAACCGCCAGAGCAAGAACGCGCAGCGAATCGCGGAGAAGTTGGACGGACATCCCGCGATCCGGCGCGTGATCTACCCGACCCTCTTCAGAGACCCCGAACAACTGCGTATCTACAAGGAACAGTGCGACTATCCCGGGGGCATCTTTTCGCTTGATTTTTATGGGGGAAAGGCAGCGGCATTCACCTTCCTGCGGCAGCTCAAAATCGCGAGGAACGCAGTCTCGCTCGGTGGCGTCGAAACGCTCGCCTGTCATCCGAAGACGACCACTCATTCGGGTGACAGCCCGGATGAACTGGATCGAGCCGGCGTCACCGACGGGCTGGTACGGGTTTCGGTCGGTATCGAGGATTGGCGCGATCTGCTCGCCGACTTCGAGCAGGCACTGAATGCGATCCAGTAATCGTTGGCTCCCGATTATTCCGATTGCGGCGTTTTTATTCGCCGCGGCGGCCCCGGCCCCGGAGGCATTTCACTTTGTCATCCTCGGAGACCGCACCGGCGAACCCGTTCCCGACGTGTATGAACATGTCCTGGCGGATGCGACTTCCAGCGACCCGGCCTTCGTAGTCACCACGGGGGACACGATCCAGGGTCTCGATGACACCAGCGCGGACGCAGAATGGCGTCAGGTGGAGCAAATTCTGGTACCGTACCGGCGATTCCGTCTTTACCTGGCGCCCGGAAACCACGACATCTGGTCGGAACCTTCCGAAAATCTATTTCGCAAATACGCCGGGCATCCGCCTCACTATAGCTTCGATTACGGGCCGGCGCATTTCACGATCCTCGATAACAGCCGTTCCGACCAGTTCTCTCCGGATGAGCTTTCGTTTCTCGAGCGGGACCTCAAGGCCCATGCGTCGCAACCGGTAAAGTTCATCATTTCTCACCGCCCATCCTGGATCTTCAACGTTTTGGCCGGAAACCCGGATTTCCCGCTTCATCGGCTGGCGCGGACTTACGGCGTCCAGTACGTTGTCGCCGGCCATCTCCACGAAATGCTCCATTTCAAACTGGAGGGTATCGAATACATCTCCACGCCAAGTTCGGGTGGACACCTCCGAGGTTCCGAAAAGTACGGGGACGGTTGGTTTTTCGGTTACGCCGGCGTGGATGTGAGGAAAGGCACGGCAGATTTCCGGATACATCAGATCCACGGAAGCGTCACCGCCTTGAACGACTGGGGGCCAGGGGGACTAGTACTGGTCAAGTAAGTTATAGGCTTGATAACCCGCATTCCTGCAGTAAACTTGAAACTTAACGGTAAGGGACTGACTAATATGCGCGTTACGGTTATTGGAACGGGGTACGTAGGCACGGTTACAGGAGCTTGTCTGGCCTATCTGGGACATCGAGTTACCTGCGTCGATACGGATTTGGCCAAGATTGAAAAACTCCGGTTGGGCGAGCCACCGATTTACGAACCAGGTCTGGAAGAATTGATCGCCGCGGCAAACGATCGCGGCGGGATCGACTTCCAAACCGATCTCGAAGCCCCGGTCCGCGCGAGCGATGTTATCTTCATAGCGGTCGGAACTCCGCCGCTGCCTTCAGGCGAATCGAATCTTGCATATCTGGAAAGCGCGGCGCGCGGGATCGGCGCGGCCATGGACGGCTCGCGTTTTCGTGTCGTTGTGAACAAATCCACCGTTCCGGTCGGAAGCGGAAACCTTGTGGAAACTCTGGTGCGCGAGGGCGTTCTCGAATCGCATCCCGATATTTCCGACGCTGTGGCATTCGGCGTTGCCAGTAATCCCGAGTTTCTCCGCGAAGGCTCCGCTATCCATGACTCCCTCTATCCCGACCGCATCGTCGTGGGCGCCGAAGATCCGGCGACTATCGAAATTATGCGGCAACTGTACGCGCCCCTGGTCGAGCAGAACTTTGCCGACCCCTCCTTCGCTCCCCGCCCTGTCCGTTTGCAGCCGGGAGTGAGCCGTATCCCCATGGTCGCCACCACGATCACCAGCGCCGAGATGATCAAGTACTCGGCTAATGCTTTCCTCGCCCTGAAGATCGGATTTTCCAACGAAATGGCGAATATCTGTGAGAGGGTCGGCGCGGACGTGACCGAAGTCATGACCGGTATCGGCCTTGACGCGCGCATCGGAAGCGGATTCCTGAACGCCGGTATCGGGTGGGGCGGAAGTTGTTTTGGCAAAGACATCAGCTCCCTGCTGCACACGGCGGGGGAGTATGGCTATCAGGCGCGTATTCTCGAAGCGTCGCTTACCGTAAACAGGATGCAGCGGGGAGTAGTGATCCAGAAACTGCAGGAGAAGCTGTTTATCCTGAAGGGACGCACAGTCGCTTTGCTGGGGCTTGCGTTCAAACCCAATACAGACGACCTTCGCGATGCGCCCAGCCTGCAGATCGCGGAGAAACTTATCCAGATGGGTGTGCGCGTGCGCGCTTACGATCCGGTCGCGATGACGGCGTGCCGCGAGCAACACCCGGATCTGCGAATCTGCTATTGCGACGATCCGCTCTCGGCCGCGGAACACGCCGATGCTCTGGTGCTCGTTACCGAATGGCCCGAATTCGCCGGCTTGAATCTCAAACAGCTGGCGGAACGCATGAATAATCCAGTCCTGATCGACGGCCGAAACCTTTTCCTCCCCGAAAAGGCGCGAGAGGCCGGATTTGAATACGCCGGCATCGGGC
>JBEKTF010000030.1:0-36840 GCA_049516355.1 Bryobacteraceae bacterium
GGGCAGCCAATTCCTCCTCAACAGTTGGACGATCTGGTGGCTCCGATCGCCCTCTATCCCGACCCTCTTCTCGGTCAGATCCTTGCCGCTTCCACATATCCGCTCGAACTGATTGAGGCAGGACAGTGGCTCCAGCAAAATCGAACATTGCCGGGCGCGCAGCTTATGGATGCGGCGCGACAACAGAACTGGGATCCGAGCATTCAGGCCCTTGTGGCTTTCCCGGAGGTGATCCAGCGTCTCACGCAGGACGTCCGATGGACGACGGATCTCGGAAATGCGTTTCTGGCGCAACAAGCCGATGTGATGGCCGCAGTGCAGCGAATGCGCGGCCGCGCCCAGGCGAACGGCAAGTTGATGTCGAACCAACAACAGACTGTGACGACGCAGACGCAGGATGGACAGACGGCAATTAATATCCAGCCCACAAACCCACAGATCGTTTACGTTCCCGAATACAACCCCGCATGGGTTTGGGGACCCCCTCTTTACGGCTACTACCCGCCTCTCTTCTATCCGGGAATTGATGTCGGATTCTCGTTCTTTCCAGGCGTTTACCTGGGCTTATACTTCGGCGGATGCTGCGGATGGGGCGGTTGGGGATGGGGTTTCAATTGGTTCGGCGGCGGCATTTTCGTGAACAATTATTTCTTGCATCGTTACGGATTCCGCGAATTCGGCGCAAGAGGATTCCGGGGCTCCGAGGCGTGGGCGCACGATCCCGGACACCGTCTCGGCGTTCCTTACGGCAACGCCGCCGTAGCAAATCGGTTCCGTGGAGCGGCCGGATCCGTATCTCGAGGCGGCTTCCGCCAGCCGAATTTCAACGCCGCGAACCGGGGGAACGCTGCGGAGCGCGCGCCTGCCCAGCGTTTTGGCACGCCTCAGTTCGAACAACGTTCCCAAGGCGGCAATCATAGTGCGTTTGGTGGCGCTCAGCCAGGTGGCAGGGCGCAGTTTGAAGGCGATCACGGCTTCCACAGCACGGGAGGCGGCCGCTCCTTCGGCGGCGGTGGAGGTGGATTCCACGGCGGCGGCGGAGGATCCCGAGGTGGTGGTGGAGGGAGGCGATAACCATGAGGAAATTCAGCATAACGCTCTGCATACTGGTAATCTGCGGCTCGGCCGCCGCTCAAACTCAGAGAACATTTGCTTCCGCGGAAGCTGCCGCGGACGCTCTCATTGACGCTGCGCAAAAGCGCGATATCGCGCAAGTGTCGGCCATATTCGGCCCACAAGGCAATAACGTTCTATTATTGGGCGATGCCGGTCGCAACAGGGGAGAAATGGCGGAATTTGCGCAACTCGCCATGGACAAGCATCAACTTCAGCCGGATCCCATGAATAAAGACCGCATGGTTCTGTTTGTGGGGTCGCAGGATTGGCCATTTCCCGTGCCGATCGTCCGCACCAGTGGCCAGTGGAGATTCGACGGAGCGCAAGGCGCTTTTGAAGTACGCACGCGCCGGATCGGCGGGAACGAGCTTGATGCAATCGAGATCTGTGCCGGTTATGTGGAGGCGCAGCAAAAATATGCCGCGGAGGATCACAACAAAGGCGGCATCCACGAGTATGCGCAACGGATCATGAGTTCTCACGGGAAAGAGGATGGCTTATTTTGGAACGGGAGTTCTGAGCCGCTTGTCCCGCAGGCGTTCGCGGAAGCGTCGGTACCTGCGAACCCAAAGCCATACCATGGATATTATTTCCGGGTCCTGACATCACAGGGATCGGATGCACCCGGCGGCGCCCACAACTATATGGCCAAAACTTCGATGATCGGTGGATTTGGACTGGTTGCGTGGCCGGCCGAATATGGCGTTACGGGAGTTCAAACCTTCATCGTCAACCAGGATGGGGTGGTCTATGAAAAAGATATGGGGAAACGGCCTTCCAACCTTGTGCCTCCTGTAACCACATTCGATCCTGGCAAATCGTGGACACCGGTCGATTAGCCAAAGGGCATGTAATCTATCCGCATTGCAAACGGTCCGAAGCGATTCGGGCCGTTTCGCGTTTTCGCGCAGGAGTAGAATTATTAGCGTGAAACATCCTTCGACAGTCGCACTGACAGCGATTGCGTCCATTTTGTACGTTGGAGCCGCACTGGCTCAGCAATCGTCTGCCGGGCAAAAAGCGGCAGCGGCTAATCCTTTCGCGCCGCAGCCGACCGCGGAGCCGGCAGCTCCCACCGGGCCGGCGCCCCGCACGGCGGATGGAAAGGTCGACCTTTCCGGAAACTGGGCTCCCAACGCGATCCGGCAGAACATCAATCTGGCGTCCGTCGGCGGCGAGCCACCCATGCTGCCCTGGGCAGAGAAGCAGTATCTGACCAACAAAGGGAACATCTCGAAGGACGATCCCGAAGCCCGCTGCCTGCCGCCCGGCGTACCGCGCATGAGCACCACGCCCTATCCCTTCTCGATCATCCAATTGCCCAAACAGGTGGTGATTGTCTACGAAGGCGGTGCTCACGTGTGGCGCAAGATATTTCTGGATGGGCGCGGTCACGATCCGAATGTCGTCGAAACGTGGCTGGGCGATTCAATCGGGCATTGGGAAGGCAACGACACGCTGGTGGTCGAGACCACGGGACAGAACGGGATTACATGGCTCGATCAGGACGGACATGTCCATACCAACCAGATGGTCGTGACCGAGCGCTTTCGCCGCCCCGATATGGGACATCTCGAAATCGAGCACACGATCAATGACCCGGGAGCCTACTCGAAGCCGTGGACTTTCACCACGCATCCTGTATTGTTGAAGGGCGAACTCATTGAGTACATCTGCCAGGAAAACAACAGAGATGTGCAGCACCTGGTAGGGAAGTAGACGCAGACCAACCGACACCCCGATCTGCGGTATGTCAAACCGAATCTCGGGGCTGGTGTCGGGGATTGCCTGGCGGACAGTCTATTTAATCTCGACCTTGATCGAGGAATCGGGATGGTCATGGCGCCAGTTAAAATAGACCTGCTGCTTTGCAGGCGCCTGTTTATCGAAACTGCGGTAACTCTGGTGTTGTTCCGTGAGATAAGACCGGTAAGCACGGTCTTCATTGTCGTTCCAAGTGTGGTAATCTTTGCCCTGTTTATCGTAATAGCGTTTCTCGCTATGGTTGTTGTCGTCGGCACTCAAAGCTATGGGTGCTGCCAGAGCGGCGCTGAGAACAAACGCGCTTAGAATGAAAAAGCGGTGCATACGGTGCATAAAACTTTCAATCCTCTGCACCCTGTGAAGCACTCTGCTGGCCGTTCTGCCGCTGTTACTTGCCGACGCCCGATTCGTTTCTGATAATCTTTCCGCCCTTCATTACGAAGTTCACTCGCTGCAGTTCTGTAATATCGGCTGTGGGATCGCCTGAGACGGCGACCAGATCGGCATACTTGCCTTTGTCGACAGACCCGATCTGATCCTGCCATCCCAGCGCCTTGGCGTTAATCATGGTTCCCGACTGCAGCGCCCTCACCGGAGTCAGTCCCGCATGCTTCACCAACGCTTCAAACTCGAGAGCCTGGGTTCCATGCGCAAAAGTCGAACCATCCACTCCGCTGCCCACCATTACCTGAATCCCCTTTGTGGCCGCGGCCATGGTGGCGGCTTTCTCGAAGATCGGAATCATCCGGAACTTACCGCCCGTAGCCTTCTCGTCCACATCATCCATGTACGGCTCGGTGTAGCGGACCAGCGTCGGATCGTAATAAAGTCCCTTGGCCACCATCATGTCGATCTGTGCCTGATTGAGGCCAAATCCATGCTCGATGGTGTCGCAGCCCGCTATGATCGCGTTCTTCTGGCCCTCGCCGCCGTAGATATGGCAGCCCGCTTTCTTGCCCAGTTTGTGAGTCTCGTCGATCAAGGCCTGGAGCACCGGCAGCGGATAAGTCACGACGTATTGGTCTTGCCCCGTGGGGCTAAACGAGTACGCGCCTGCGGGAAACAGCTTGATCCAGTCCGCGCCATGCGCAATCTGGTCCCGCACGGCTGCCCGCGCGTCTTCCACGGAGCGCACCACCGTGGAGGTCAGCGGGTTGTCGGGAGCGGAGGGATTCGCGGGAGTCGCGCTCCAGACAATACCTCGCGTCGACACCTGATACCGCGGGCCGTCGAGCCGGCCACTATTTATGGCGTCGCGGATATCGACATCGCCGTAGCCGTTTCCATGCGTGCTCATATCGCGCGCCGTAGTGAAGCCGGCCCGCAGATCCGCCTGCGCATTCTCCACCGCGATCAGCATGGAGCTTTCCGTTGTCGCCTTTGGCCCGCGCGTGTCGAACATGTGCGTGTGAGCGTCGATCAATCCCGGGAGCACCGTTTCCCTGCTGAGGTCGATTACCCGCACGCCCGCCGGAATTTTGACCTGGCCCTCCGCGCCCACTTCCGTGATTCGGTCGCCCGAGATCAGCACCACCTGTTTCGTCAGCAGCTGTCCTGTCTTGCTGTCAAATAGACGACCGGCGCGCACCGCGACAGCGCCGGCAGGCGGCAGGCACTTGTAGATGCCGCCATCCGATCCAACGCAGGGCGTCGCCCCCGCACCTCGCCATGGAGCCGGTGGAGGCTGAACCTGCCCCCAAAGTCCAACCGCAACGAAAAAAATCGCGATAAAACGCATGTGTAGTCTCCGCTTCGATCCGCCAACAATATTACCTGAAGTTAACGGCTGTTATCCCGGGATAACAGGAAGCTGAGAGAAGAAGGCCATCCTCCGAGGGCCGCTCCAGGAAAAATCCGGTACTTACGCCGGCTCGGACGGCAATGGCCTCGCGCGGCTCCGGGTCGCCGCCGCCCGGCTTTGCGTGATGAATCGCGTCACGCTCTCCATCAGCCATTGACCACCTCACCGCGGACGCAGATATTACGGTCGTCTGCATATCTTATCGGACGATGAACCTGAAACGACATAATTCGGTGGCATAATCCGCTTGGCCAGATCGGCGGATCCTGTCGATCTGCAAGGCGACAACCCCGCGTGCGATTCGACCTCGTGGAGCAGTAACGTGTTTTTCACCAGCAACCAGACGTGTATCCACTTTTGAGCGTGGTTAAAGCAACGGTGTGTCGCCTGCCGGAAGTTCCGATCCGTGATAGCATCACGCAGATCGCCGCCGAGTTGGGCGGTTCTTCGATTACAGTGCGGCGTCTCGCGCGAATTTAGTTATAGTCGTCCAGAACCTTTGGGAGAGAACGCGCCCTGTTCAGTCGAGACCCGGCTTTGCTCTCTCGTCAATCGCATGGATCTTACCTATACGGCAGTACTCACCTTTCCTTTAAGTACGCCGGAGACAAACACAAACCGGCAGGACAATGTCAGCCTTATACCAGTCAAGAAATAGCCAGCGATAACTGTCCATATCATTTTTCGAAATGTACCAGGAGTAATAGCCTTGCCAGTATAAGAACCTGGTGTAAAAACATTTGTTCTCTACGGCACCAAAGAAGGCCAACGGGTGTATACTCGCCAATGCCGGGCGGCAAAATATGGAAGCCCGAACAAAAAAATCAAACGCCACGCTTCAGGCAAGGTGGATCCGGTTCGCGCGAATGTAACGGGTTCCATGTAAGTGTGGACCTCGCCGTTTTTTCTCATTTTGGCAAGTCTGGCGTCCGGCCAGCGGAAGAGAGCAGAACGCATGAAAAAATCTTTAGCCGTTACGTTCATACTTGTGGCGGCGTACACGGTCCTCGCCCAAAGCAGCGTGAGTAGAGGAATCCCCGGAGAACCACCCCTGAGTGTGCGAAACGGCCGGGCCAGGTTGATTGGTCATTTTGGTATCCCGACGCAGATGCGTCGGCTGGATTTCGCTTTGGTCACGCCGCACCCGGACGAGGAAGAGCAGTTCCTGCGAGAGCTGATGACGCCCGGCTCGCCCCAGTTCCACAAGTTCCTAACGGCGGATCAGTGGATTGCGCGCTTCGCGCCTTCGGCCGCGGATGAGCAGGCAGTGGTGGATTGGGCGACCAGCCAGGGGCTGACCGTCACCCATCGCTTCCCCAATCGTCTGATCGTGGGTGTTGAGGCGCCCATGGCGACGATCGAGAAGGCGCTCCAGGTCAGGATCAACAACTATCTGCTCGACGGTTACACTTACTTTGCCAACGAACGCGAACCGGTCCTACCGGCCAGGCTGGCGGGCGTCGTTCGCCACGTGGAAGGCCTCCACAACTTTCCGCTGATGACGCCGACGTCCTTCCATGGGCCGATTCCTCCCGGCGCGATTTATAATCCCGGTACGGCCGCGGGGCAGCGCCTGACGGGGCATGCCGATGGGGATCGCGCGAAATACGAGAAAGCCCGGGCAGCGTCGCGAGCGAACGTCGTTCCGATTCCGAACATCACCAAAGGCGCCTACGATCCGACAGACATCTACGCCCCTAACGCCTACGACTATGATGCCCTTCAGGCCCAGGGGCACTGCTGCAACCCGAATCACGCCCCCGGCGGCGCGCCGCCCCAGGCATCCATCGCCATTGCCGCGTACGGCAACTTGCAGTACACCGGCTCGTTCCCGCACGCGACGTTCACCGACCTCGTCGGCTACCAGGCACAGTACTCTTATCTGGCGTACAATGTCACCGCCATTACAGTCGATGGAGGCCCTACCTTTTGCACCGTCACCAAGACGAATTCCTGTGGCGCCGACCTCGAAACGACATTGGATACAGAGTGGTCTCTCACCACGGCAAATAGCATGGGCAGCTACCTCGATACCGCCCAAGTCTTCGTCTACGAGGGCGAAAATGGATATCCCGGAAAGGTGTTTAACCAGATTTTATCCGACGGTAACGCAAAAGTTTTGACCACAAGCTTCAGCTGTGGAGGGGAAGATCAGTGCGGAGGCAGCCTGATCAGTTCCATGCATTCCATCTTCAACAGTATGGCCGGTCAGGGCTGGACGTTGATGAGTGCATCCGGCGATCAGGGGGCGACGGCCGACTGCTCGAAGACTACCGGGACGACTAGTGTGTCATATCCGGCGTCCGACCCCGACTTTGTTGGCGTCGGCGGCACTACGCTTCAATCCGGCGGCCTTGGCGGCGCCTTTGGCAGCGAGGTCGCCTGGACCGGGGGAACCGGCGCGGGTAGCTGTGCTCCTCCAACGAACGCCGGTGGCAGCACCGGAGGGTGCAGCGCGGTTTTCGGAGTCCCCGGTTACCAAAGCGGCTCCAACGGGACCTGCGGCACGCAACGCGGCGTTCCCGATATCTCGCTCAACGCCAACGTGAGCCAAAACATGTACTACAACGGGGGTCTATTCGGCGTCGGAGGTACGAGCATTGCCTCACCGATGGTCGCCGGCTTCTTTGCCCAGGAGGGGGCCTATCTGGTTTACCTGGACTCCGTCACCGGCAATAACTGCGGCTCGGAACACCTGGACTGCGAGCAGATAGACGGCGGAATGGGCATTGGGAACTACTACCTGTACAGCTTTGGCACGAACCCATCCTCTCCGTCCTCGCCGCCCCATTACCCCTTCTACGACATAACTTCCGGTTGCAACAGCAACGATATAACAGCCTTGCTTAGCTTAACCTTCTATTGCGCCGGTCCCGGTTACGACCTTGTCACTGGTTGGGGCACCGCCAATATGTTGCAACTGGCCTGGGCTATCAACACGTTTCTAGCTGGCGATTTCTCGCCCCCTGCCGTGAACTTCTCGGGAGTTGTGGCCGGAAAATGGTACAACGTACCGCCAACTGTGGCCTGGTCAATTAGTGACACGTCGGAAAACGGCGCGGTTCCGAATGGAGTCGCGGGCTTCAGCCAGGCGTGGGACGCCGATCCGGGCGATGTATACCTGGGATCCAGGGCTTCTTACAACAATTCCTACTTCAGCGGCCCGGAATTTCCCAACGCCACCACCGGTCTGCTGACTCTGACCACGGAAGGATGCCACACGGCGAACGTGCGGTCCTGGGATAACGGGGGAACGTCCAGCGACAACACCTTCAAAGCGTGCTTTGACAACATCCCGCCGGTCGTGACTTGCGGACCTCCGGACGGGTTGTGGCACGCCACCGACGTAGCCATTCCCTGCATCGGCAGCGACGGTCTTTCGGGATTGCTCCATCCTGCGGACGCGAGTTTCAATCTGGTGACATCCGTGCCTTCCGGCACCGAGACCGCCATTGCCTACACGAACAGCCATACGGTGTTCGACGTGGCCGGCAACTTCACCACAGTGGGCCCGATCGGCCCGAACATGGTGGACAAGAAGCCACCTGCGATCACAATCATTCAGCCCAGCGCAACGGGACTGTATCTGAAAAACGGCACCTTGACTCTCAACTACAGCGTCACTGACGGCGGGTCCGGTGTGAACACAGTTACACCAACTATGGATGGCAACCTGACGGTCGGTGGCAAAATTTTGACCAATGGTCAAAGCATCAATCTGGCGGACTTACCTGCGGGATCACACACTTTCAAGATCATTGCCATCGACAACGTCGGCAATCAGAGCTCATTGTCCGTGACCTTCAACATCACGGCGCTTTTCGTGACCGGTCTCCCTTCGAGCCCGCCGGCGCTGCGCAACAACTTCAGCGGGTTTTTGGGAATGGAATTGACTGTGGGTTCGAATCCACTGAGCGTGTCGCTGGTGGGACGTATCTGCGTCGCGGGTAACTCGGGGATGCACACGGTGAAGTTCGTGAGCATCAGTGACGGAGGGACCGACGTGCCTGGCGGGTCGGCGGTCGTGAACATGGCGGGTTGCACCGCGGGACAGTTCGTATATGCCGCTCTCAGCAGTCCGATCACCCTGCCGGCCGGCAACAGCTATTACCTGGTCAGCCAGGAGCAAAACGGCGGAGATCAATTTTACGACCTCGGCGGCGTTTCGACCACCACAGATGCGGCGGTGACCCACTCGGTTTACTTCAACGGCACCAACTGGATTACGCCTGGCGGGGCCAATACCTCCTATGTGCCGCCTGGTTTCGGATTCACGACGGCGGCGGCTTCCCCGCCCGCGTTTGTGGTCAACTTCGACTTGAGCGGCGCGCCGCTGCGGAATAACTTCAGCGGGTTTGTGGGGATGAAGTTGACGGTCGGCGCCAGCCCCATTACGGTTTCTTCAATTGGCAGGGTGTGTGTTGCAGGAAACGCGCTCAGCCATACAGTGAAGTTCGTCAATGCCGGCACGGGAGTGGATGTGACGGGCGGGTCGGTATCGGTGGCGATGTCGGGATGCCAGGCCGGCCAGTTCGTCTACACCACTCTCAGCCCGCAGATCACCTTGCCGGCCGGCGGAGTGTACTATCTGGCGAGCTCGGAATCGAGCGGTGGCGACCAATGGTACGACTCCGGGACGCTTAATTCCAACTCTGGCGCCAGTGTGAACGGATCGTTCTATTTCAACGGCACAAGCTGGATTGCCGCAGGCGGTGCCAACACCTCGTTCGGGCCCCCGAATTTCGTGTATTCGGTGCCACCAGCTCCGGGCTGCTCGCCAGGCTGTTTCGTCACCGGTTTTGCTTTGACCGGACCATCGCTGCGCAACAACTTCAGCGGGTTTTTGGGAATGGAATTGACGGTGGGTTCGAATCCGCTGAGCGTGTCGTCTGTGGGACGCATTTGCGTCGCGGGTAACTCGGGGATGCACACGGTGAAGTTCGTGAACATCAGTGACGGAGGGACCGACGTGCCCGGCGGGTCGGCGGTTGTGAACATGGCGGGTTGCACCGCGGGACAGTTCGTATATGCCGCGCTCAGCACTCCGATCACCCTGCCGGCCGGCAATAACTATTACCTGGTCAGCCAGGAGCAAAACGGAGGAGATCAGTTTTACGACCAGGGTGGCATCTCGGCCACTACAGATGCGGCGGTGACCCACGCGGTTTATTTCAGCGGCAGCAGCTGGATTACGCCTGGCGGGGCCAATACCTCCTATGTGCCGCCTACCTTCGCATACACGACGGCGATTTCTGCCCCACTACCCTCGTTTGTGGTCACGTACGATCTGAGCGGTGCATCGCTGCGGAATAACTTCAGCGGGTTTGTGGGGATGAAGTTGACGGTTGGCCCCGGCCCTGTTCCGGCCTCCATGCTGGGACGGGTTTGTATTGCAGGAAACTCGCAGAGCCACACGGTGGAACTCGTCAAGGCCGGTACCGGATCGGTGATCGGATCCGCGACGGTAAGTATGGCCGGCTGTACTCCCGGGCAGTTTGTCTTTGCGCCAATCAGCCCCGGCCCCGTGATTCTGTCGGCCAATACGGCGTACTATCTGGCCAGCCAGGAGGCGTCGGGCGGCGATCAGTGGTACGACTCCGGCACGCTGACGACGACCGCTGTCGGGACGGTGAATAACTCGGTCTATTCGGCGGACGGGATAACCTGGATTGCGAGCAACGGGGCAAATACGTCCTACGTGCCACCGAATTTTCGGTAGCCGGTCTATTTGGATTTGCACGGCTTGACGGTCCTCTGTTTCGGGTAGTGCGCACACACATTGGGCGCACTACCCCGTTTCGAGCCACGCTGGCGGCAGTTTGAAGCGGCGCGGTCTTTGATGGTTCCAGAAAGCACAATCACCGGTCTACACGGCTTGAAACACCCACAGGCTGAAACCCAATGTCACTTAGTTTTGTGGGGTGGGACTCCTGTCCCGCAGGCGACGGCGACGTCGGTTTTCTCAGCGTGTTGATTCTACGAGAGCCGGGCGAGGGCGCCCGACGCGGCTCAGGGGAGCCGCCCCACAGAATTTGCACGTTTCCGGAAAAACCAAGTGACATTGGGCTGAAGCCTGTGCCACCTCTTATCAACAACCTGGTTGCATCGGTGGAACAGGCTTCAGCTACACTTCTTCGAGAAACGTTTTCAAACGGTAGCTGCGGCTCGGATGGCGCAGCTTCCTTAACGCCTTCGCCTCAATCTGACGGATCCGTTCGCGGGTGACGGCGAAGTTCTGGCCCACTTCTTCCAGGGTATGCTCGCTGCCATCCTCCAGCCCGAACCGCAGCCGGATAATCTTTTCTTCACGGGGCGAAAGGGTCTTGAGTACCTCGGCCGTTTGCTCGTTCAGGTTGAGATTGATGATCTGCTCGGCCGGAGACAGCGTCGCCTGGTCCACAATGAAATCGCCCAGATGCGATTCGTCCTCTTCGCCCACCGGGGTTTCCAGCGAGATCGGTTCCTGCGCAACGCGTAGCACCCGCCTGACCTTCTGGACGGGGAGTTCCATTTTCACCGCAAGCTCTTCGCTGGTGGGCTCGCGGCCCAGTTCCTGCACCAGAGTGCGCGAACTGCGGATCAGCTTGTTGATGGTCTCGATCATGTGCACGGGGATACGTATGGTGCGCGCCTGATCGGCAATCGCGCGCGTGATCGCCTGCCTCACCCACCACGTGGCATAAGTGGAGAATTTGTAACCGCGCCGGTATTCGAACTTCTCCACCGCTTTCATCAACCCGATATTGCCTTCCTGAATCAGATCGAGGAACTGCAGCCCGCGATTGTTGTAGCGTTTGGCAATGCTCACAACCAGCCGGAGATTGGCCTCGATCAACTCCTGCCGCGCGGTCTCGGCTTCGCGGTCCGAGCGGTTCACCAGATCGAGCGCCCGGCGCAGTTCGGTCGCGGAAGAACCGTACTTCTCCTCGATCCCCTGCATGGCCGCGGCGAGGAGGCGCTGTTCGCGGCGTAATTCCCGCACGACTTCCGCCGGGGAGGACCCTGCCGCTTCGATCGCTCTCTGATTTCGCGCGATCCGCTGCTCAATGGGCCTGACTTCGTCGACGGCCGCGCGCAGTTTGAAGATCAGATCCCCGACCGCCTGATTCTGCAACGGGATGGCGCATGCGTTACGCGAAATCTGAACCGCTATCCGCGCCATCTCCCATCGCAACCTGCGATTCTGCTTCGGCTTGGTATGCCGGGGAACAGCCACCATTCGTTGTTTCAACTGCAAGAATTTCTTTCGCAGCCTGGCCAGTTCGGCGCAGGCTGTGAGCAACTCGGACACGCCGTCCTGATACGTTTCATCCGTGGGAACCGGATCGTTGAATTGGAGGATATCGCGTATGTCGGAGACGCCGTTGCGGACGTCTTCTCCCAGCTTGATCAGGGCCGAAACGATCAACGGACATCGCGCCAGAATTCGCCTGGTTTGCGTCTGTCCGCGCTCGATGCGGCGGGCGATTTCAATCTCCCCTTCGCGGTTGAGAAGCGGCACGGAACCCATCTCGCGCAGGTAGAGCCTTACCGGATCGTGGGTTTTATCGACGCTCTCGATTTCGATCAGATCGTCGGATTCTTCGAATCGCCGATCTTCGCTTCTGTCTTCAGCCGGAACCACCTCGGCCACGAGGGTGTCCACTTCCTGCGGGATGAGTTCAATGACCTCTTCGAAGAGCGCAAAGCCGCTCTCTTTGCTCACGAGCGCAAATGGATCGACGGCTTCGAACTTGTCTTCCGCCACTGGAATCGCTCCCGTACCCGGCTGAGAATCGACCCATTGTACCTGAATATTGGTCGGATTCTTTAACGAGGTGACAGAAAAGGTTAAGTTGTTTCAGCGAATTAATTCAACGAATTAACCTTCGATAACGTACCAATCGGGATAAAGATATTATTAACCGATCTGTGACAACTCCCGTGCCAGCTCCAGCGCTTCTTTTATGCGCCCTTCGCGCTCGGCGGATTTGATGCGCGTCTTCAATTCCTGGACCAGGCTCTCGCGATTGGTACGCCGCAACGCTTCGACGCACGCCAGACCGTCTTCCAGCGTGGCGCCAGAGGCGCTCGAATCCAGCAGCACCGCCGCCAGGCTTTCCTGCAGCGATGGATTAAGCCGCTCGTGAATCGTATTGAAGTTTAAGGTTTCACCCGCGTCATGCATTGCAATTACAATGTCGAAAATCGGCGCGGTGGTCAGTTGTTTCAGCGCTGGAAGCTCGCGAAGATAGTCCACCAGTTGGGCGCGGGCATCGCCGTCGTTCACCAGGAGAGGGAGCAGAATGCGATCGGTGGCGCGCGTGGGATCGGTCTTCGGGACCGGCGATCTGTCGACGCGATCCGCCGCAAGCTTTCGAAAATGTTCCAGCACAATGCCCTGATCGACGCCCAGGTAGCCCGCCAGATCGTTCGCATACGTAACGCGCGCCAGTTTGTCGCTAAGATCCTGAATCGCAGGCACCAGAGATTGAAATGCATCGACGCGGCCTTGCGGCTCCCGCATGTTGAACTTCGCGCGCGCGCGGTCGGCGAGCCAGTAAAAATAAGTTTTCGCACCCGCAACCCGCTGCATGTAAGCTTCAGCGCCGTGCTGCTTGCAGTATTCATCGGGATCGAGCCCGCCCTCGAGTTCCACGATCCGCACCTTCATGCTTTCATCGAGAAGCAATTTGACGGAACGCTCGCTGGCCTTCGCTCCCGCTGCGTCCGGATCGAAATTCAAATGGAGGTTCAGCGAATGGCGCTTCATGGCCCGGATCTGTTCCACCGTAAGAGCCGTGCCGCATGAGGCAACCACTTCCCTGACGCCAGCCTGCCAGGCGCCGATCGCGTCCATATAGCCTTCGACCAGAACAATCCGATCGAGCTTCATCGCCGTCTCTTTGGCCCGATGAAGGTTATAAAGAACGTTCGATTTCCGGTAGATCTTGGTTTCGGGTGAATTAAGATATTTGGCCTTGTCTTCGGGATCGAGAGCTCGCCCGCCGAACGCAATGACCTTCCCCGATTCATTCTGGATGGGGAACATCAGGCGATTGCGAAAGCGGTCGTAGAACGACCCGTCGTCGCGCTGTCCCGCCAGGCCCGAAGCTTCGATCTGCTCCGGTTTGAATCCGCGTTTTTCCAGAATCCGCAACAGCGAACGGCCTGAACCCTCGGCGAGCCCGAGCCCGAACTGCTGCACGGCCGCCTCGCCCACCCCGCGCTTCGAGAGATACTCGCGCGTGGCCGCCCCATTGGGCCCGGCCAGGTTCGAGCGGAAATGATCGGCGGCAATCTCGTGCATTTCATGCAGCGCCGCCTTCAGCCGGGTCTCCTCGTCACTCGCGAAAGACTGTTTCGGCAAGGCCATGCCGTGCTGGTCGGCGAGTTTCTTGAGCGCTTCGAAAAACGTCAGGCCTTCAATCATCTCGACGAATTTGAAAACGTCGCCCTTCGCGTCGCAACCGAAGCACCGGAAGTACTGATGCTCCGGAGAAACGGAAAACGAGGGCGTTTTCTCGTTGTGGAACGGACAGAGGCCGGAATACCGTTTACCCGCCCGCCGCAGGCGCACGTAATCTCCTACGACGCGAACGATATCGACTTGCTCTCTGAGTTGTTCCTTGAATTCCATCGGGAAGGCTTGGAACTATTATCTCGCGTGCGGATGCGATACTGGTCGGACACCATTGCCACCACCCTTGGACGACCAGGATATTTATTCGCTTATCGGAGAGGACGGATTTCAGCGTCTCGTAGCCGCGTTCTATCGCCAGGTCCCCGCGGACGACGTGCTCGGGCCGATGTATCCGCAGCATGACCTCGCGGGCGCGGAAGAGCGTCTGCGGGAGTTTTTGATCTATCGATTTGGTGGACCGCAGCGTTATATCGAGCAACGCGGACATCCGCGTCTGCGTATGCGGCACGGGCCGTTCGCAATCGGCCAGGCTGCGCGCGATCGATGGATGCAGTTGATGAACAACGCGCTATCCGAAGCCGCGTTTCCGCCCGAAGTTGAGTCCATGCTGCGGGAATTTTTCGCGGGAACCGCAACGTTTATGATCAATCGCCCGGATTGACCGGACCGACAATCACCGTACTGGCGGCTGACGCGGGCTGAAACGAAAGCGCGATCCCTGTCCGGCTCATGTGGACTATACTGTGGAGTGAAGTCCACAGTATGGAAACCATCCAGGTTGTGCTCGATAAGAAGTTGTTGCAAGCAGCCAACCGGGTAGCGCGTCAGTCGAAGCGAAACCGTTCCGCGCTGGTGCGCGACGCACTGCGCGAGCACATCCGCAGACTCGAGATCCGCGCGCTCGAGGAACGCGACCGCGAAGGCTATTCCAGGAAGCCGCAAGTGCCGGACGAATCCCATGACTGGGAGGCGGAGGCCGCGTGGCCAGCGGAATAACCAGGGGAGATGTGCGTCTTTACCAGTTTGCTTCGCCAGATAAGAGACGGCCCGTAGTGGTTCTTACGCGCGACAGCGTCGTTGCGTATTTGTCTTCAGTCACGGTGGCCCCGATCACGTCCACGATTCGCGGGGTTCCATCCGAAGTGGTTCTGGATGAAAAGGACGGGATGAAGGCGCCTTGCGCGGTGAATCTCCACGAGGTGATTACCGTATCTCAGCAGCGGCTGGGGAAACGAATGTCTCAGCTGAATTCCCGCAGGATGGGCGAGATCTGCGCCGCGCTGCGGTTCTCGTTGGGTTGCGATACGGGCGAATAACGGCGCAAACGGGCGTTGGCGTGTGCGCCGCAAGGGCAAAGATGATGTAGCGAACCGAACGTTCGGCTTCGACTCCTCGAAGGTGTAATAACCAGCACCGCATTGGTACCGCTGACGCGCGCGGCTCAGTCACACATTCCGAGCCGCGACCGTGAGGGAGTCGTTGGAAATTTGTTTCATGACGAGGCGTTTAGCGCGGTGCTGAAAAAAGGGCTCTGTCAGGCTTGACACGGCCACAGGCTGAAAGCCTGGGCCACTTCTTATCAACAACTTGGCTGCAAATGACCTCTCCCTAGCTATGCAAGGGTGTTAGTACTTCAAGTCAAGCAGAATTCATGCCAAGGTGTGATTCTATGGTCCGAACGCGTTTGAAACCTCGGCGACGATCCGTCCCTTCTCGCTCAGTTTCAGGGACTGGGGATGAACGATTCATTGCCAAACACAACTACCCAGGAGAAAGCTTCGTACCCGAACCGGCTACACTGGAACTTCTCGGAGGCGCGCTGGCGATTCTCGGGTTCTGTGCCCGTAAGCGTCTCCGATTCCAGCTATGTCTCGCTACCAGGGGCTTGTTGACCCGACCGTTCTCGATTATGTCCTGAAGAACAGCATTCGCGAACCGGATATTCTGACGCGTTTGCGGCAGGAAACCGCATCCCATCCGAAGTTTAATTTTCAGGTCCCGCCCGAGGAAGGACAGCTCCTGCGAGTGCTGACCCGGATGACTGGCGCCACGCGGGTGATTGAAATCGGTGTTTTCACCGGCTACAGCTCAACCGCCATCGCGCTCGCGCTTCCCCCTCAAGGCACGATTCTCGCCTGTGACATAAGCGACGAATATACTTCGGTGGCGCGCCGCTACTGGGCCGAGGCGGGAGTAGCCCACAAAATCGATCTCCGCATCGCGCCGGCAAAAGAAACGCTCGACGGTCTGATTGCATCGGGGCAAAGCGGAAGCTTCGATTTCGCTTTCATCGACGCGGACAAAAGCGGCTATCCGGGTTACTACGAACAGTGCCTCGCTCTCGTCCGCAGTGGGGGATTGATCGCGCTCGACAACATGTTGTATAGCGGCAGGGCGGTAAACCCGCCGCCGGGTGACTGCGATTCGGCTGCGCTCGCAGAGTTGAATCGTTTCATCCATCGGGACAACCGGGTCGAAGCCATCCTGCTCCCGTTGGCCGACGGCTTGACACTAGCCGTCAAGTGGTAGACTCTCTTGCTATGAACATCTTCCGTAGCGCGGCCCTTGCAGTCGCGGCAGGTTCCCTCGCCTGCGTCTCTCTTCTTGCGCAGAGCACGCCAACACAAGCCTCCACGCTGCATGTCTTCGCCTCGAATGGCATGAGGGCAGTGGTCGAACAGCTTCAACCGGAGTGCCAGCGCACGATCGGTCATCCGCTGGCAATCGAATACGGATCCACGGCCGGGCTCATGAAGAAGATTGAGTCGGGAGCGCCGTTCGACGTCGCGATACTCACTTCCGACGCGATCGCGACGCTGGTTAAGGAGAATAAACTCGACGCCGGGACGCGTGCCGATCTCGCCCGATCCGGTATCGGCGTTGGAATCCGCAAAGGCTCGCCCAAGCCGAATATCGCGACGGCGGAAGCGTTCAAACAAACCCTGCTCGCGGCCAAATCGATCACCTACGCAAGGGACGGAGCGAGCGCCGTGTATCTGGTAAAGATTTACGATCGCCTGGGTATAACCAACGAAGTGAACTCGAAGCTGATCCTCACGGACGGCTCCGGGCCCGCTACGGCAAAGGTCGCGGCGGGAGAGGCGACACTCGTCCTCACTTTGATCAGCGAAATTATGCCTGAGCCCGGGGACGAAGTCGTTGGCCCGCTTCCGGCCGAACTGCAGAGCTATATCAATTTCGCCATTGGCGCCGGCTCCAAAACAAGTAATGCCGAAGCGGCACGCGCCCTGATTGCCTTGCTCAAAGGACCAACGGCCGCGCCGGTGTACAAAGCTAAAGGCATGGAACAGCGCTGATGCGGCGCGCGATGCCGGCCGGATTCCTGCTGGCTAGCGCACGGTTCGCCGACTGGGGTCATCCGCCCAACGGCTTGCCCTGGGCCGCTGTAACCGGCGTGGAAGCCGGTCCAGCCAAAGCCAGTAATGAAATCCAGTAAACGGAAGATAGCGTCCGCCGGTAATCCTAGGGATACTTGTACTATTAGTACCAGGCGGCCCACAATCGTGGTTTGACCGCCCCCAGGAAAATCAAGGCTGGATTCGGTGCGGGATGCGCACTCCTCAGTCTCATCCTCGCGGGTGCGGTGGTGCGGAATCTCGCCTGGCAGGATAGCGCGCGTAAGGTGGCGCGGGCCCACGAAGTTATTGAGCGGCTGCAGGAAATCGCTCTCGCCGCGACGGACGCCGAGGCCACGGCCCGCGCATTTGTGTCCAGCTCGGATCGGCGTGATCTTGTGCGTTGCCTGGACGATCTCAATCAAGCGAAACAGCGTGAGGGCGACCTGGAAAGGATGGTTTCAGACAACCCGACTCAGCACAGGAACGCGCTTACGATTCGCCGCCTGATTAACCGGCAGGCGGACGCAATGGCGAACGGCGCCCGATCCGGCAGCCGTGACAACATAATCGCCGCGCTTTCCGCTCTGGACCAGGACGGATTCAGGTCCGGCCTGGGAGCTGCAATTCTCGAGATGGAAAACGAGCAACGCCGGATCGTGCGCGATCGAACCAGCTTCGAGGAGCGGACGACGGGACTCGGCCGCACGCTACTCGTTATCGCCGCGCTCTTTTCAATCTGCCTGATCAGTATCGCCGGCTGGCGGATGTCGACGGATCTCAGAAAACGCGCCTCGGCGGAGCATGCGCTGATGATAAAGGAAGAGCAGTACAGGCAGGTCGTGGAGCTTGCCGGAGATATCATCTGCAGGACGGACGCGCAGGGCCGGTTCACCTTCTTTAACCAGTCCGCGCTGGCCATGCTGCACTTCGGGGAATCCGAGGTGGTTGGCCGGTCGTACCTGAAGCTGATCCGGCAGGACAAGCGCCGGCGCGCCGAGCGCTTCTACCTGCGCCAGTTCGTGCGCAAACAGAAAAGCACGTATGCCGAATTCCCGATCGTCGATGGACACGGCGTCGAGCGTTGGGTCGGCCAGAATGTCCAGCTGGTTCTCGAATCGGGCGTGATCGCGGGCTTTCAGGCCATCGCCCGCGACATCACGGACCGCAAGCGGACTGAGCTCGAACTGCAGAGAAGCCGGAACTTCATCGAACGAATCGCGGCCACCACGCCGGGCATTCTTTACGTTCATGACCTCGTCGACCACAGGAATATTTTCAGCAACCGTGAAGCGATCGCGGTTCTCGGCTACAACCCCGAAGATATCCGGCAGATCGAAAATTTGGATCAAAACCTGTTTCACCCCGACGATCAGGCAGCGATCAAAGCTCACCACGAAGCGCTGCGGCACGCGCAGGATGGCGAGGTCCGGCGTCTGGAATATCGCGCGCGGCATGCGGCCGGCCACTGGGTCTGGCTCTCCACGCGCGAGACGCCGTTCGAAAGAGGTTCCGACGGGTTGGTCAAGCAGATCGTCGGCATTTCACAGGACATTACGGCCCGCAAGGCTGCACAGGACAAACTGGCGTATCAGGCAAACTTCGATGCGCTGACCGGGCTTGCCAATCGCTACCATTTCTGGACACGGCTGCAGGGCGCGCTGCGGCGGGCGAGCATCGAGCATTCCGAAACCTCGATCTGCCTCTTCGATGTCGATCATTTCAAGGAGATCAACGACCGTTTCGGCCATGCGGCCGGCGACGAAGTGCTGGAAGCCATCGGGAATATCGTGCGCGCCGAGTTGCGGGCAAGCGATATCGCCGGTCGGCTGGGGGGCGACGAGTTCTGTTTCGCGTTACCCGGCACCGACGACAATGAAGCCGCGCGCGTGGCGGAGCGCATTCGGGAGCGCCTCAGCACACTGGCGTTCGGCATGGGCACAGGTTCCCCGTTCTCCGTAACCGCTACGTTCGGGGTAGCCCGATCGGAACCTGACGTGGACGCGAAGGACGTGATGGAGGCGGCCGATCGGGCGCTGTACCGGGCGAAGTCGGCGGGGCGGAATCGTGTCATGGTTGAGGTCTGAGAGACGAAGCCCGAGAGACGAGACTTAACAGGGTAGTGAAGAAGTAAAGCGCAGGCCAAAAGGCCTACTCCACAAGAGTCGTCAGCTATTGAGTTTTCTTGTGGAGTAGGCCTTTTGGCCTGCGCTTTACTTCACTGTTTCCATTTTCTGAGCTGCACGGAGATAACGGCGCAGGTGACGACTACAAGGATGGTCGCCACTCCGCCCCCGGCTACGCTGACAACCGGGCCAAACCAGGCCGCGGTCCAACCGGACTCAACCGCTCCGAACTGATTCGACGAACTGATGAAGATGCTGCCGAATGCGAGGACGCGTCCGCGCACGTAGTCCGGAGTTTTCGTCTGGATGAGCGACTGGCGCAGGACCACGCTGATGTTGTCGAACGCGCCCACCAATACCAGCATTGCCAGAGAGAACCAGAGCGAACGCGAAAGACCGAAAGCAATGGTAGCGACTCCGAATCCCGCTACCGCCCATAGCAAAATAACGCCGGCGCGGTGAATCTTTGGCGAATGAGCGAGCACCAGCGCCATCGTGACGGAACCGACCGAAGGGGCCGCGCGCAGCCATCCGAGACCGCTCGCGCCCGCATGCAGGATGTCGGCGGCATAGATCGGCAGGAGCGCGGTCGCACCGCCAAACAACACGGCGAACAGATCGAGCGAGATGGCGGAAAGAATCAATTTGTTTTTGCGGACAAAATCCATGCCTTCGAGCAGTGATTTGCGGGTGGGCGCCGGCGCGCCCATCATCGGCTTGCTCCGATAGCGGAGACCGAAGAAGCACACCAATGTGAGACATGCGCAGGCGAGTTGCACGATGTAGACGGTTCTGCTTCCGGCCGTGGCGAGAAGGATTCCAGCAACCGCCGGGCCGCTGACGCTGGAAAATTCCTGAACGCTGCTGTTCCATGTAATCGCGTTATTCAGCGCTTCGACGGGAACGATGTGGGGCAGGAGCGATTGCCGGGCGGGCCATTGGAACGCTCTTGCGAACGCTACCAGGAACAAAGAGGAATAAATGATGGGGACGGACCGGAGCCCGGCCGCGAGAGGCAGAGATGCCGCGAGCAGCAGCCACTGGGCAATGATCATCGTGCGGCGGCGGTCATAGCGGTCCGCAACGTGTCCGGCGAAGAGGGCGAAAAGGAGAAAGGGAGCGACCTGCACGAATCCGACGTTGCCGAGAACGAGAGCGGATCTGGTCTCAAGATAAAGATCCCAGCTCACGGCGACGGAGAGCATTTGCATGCCGAAGTTAGACAGGAACATCCCGCCGAGCAGCAATCGGTAGTCGCGGGATCGAAAGGCGGAGTAGGCGTCCAACTTATGAGCTTCGCATCATGGCTTTATTGGAGAGTTCTGTTGGAGAATCAATGTGTATGTCGATCGTTCATGTCCATGTTCGTGTGAAGCCGGAGTTTGTGGACGCGTTCCGGCAAGCGACGATTGAGAACGCACGGAACAGCGTTGCGGAACCGGGAATCGCCCGGTTCGATGTGCTGCAGCAGGCGGACGACCCGGCGCGATTCGTTCTCATCGAGATCTATCGCAATCCCGACGCTCCGGCCCGGCACAAGGAGACCGCTCACTATGCAGCCTGGCGCGATGCGGTGGCCGGCATGATGGCGGAACCGCGCATGAGTGTGAAATATACGGGCGTGTTTCCCCATGACGGTTTTTGAATTCGCGACCGCCGGGCGCATCATTTTCGGCCCGGGAACTCTCTCTCAGTTGGACAGTGTCGCGACCGGGTACGGAAAGTGTCCCCTGATCGTCACCGGTAAGCGGCGCGTTGCGGCCGCAATGTTTACGGGAACGACGCTTACCGGGACGACGTTTTCCGTCGCGAGCGAGCCCACGATTGACCTCGTGCGCGAAGGCGTCGAGGCGTTTCGCGGCGCGAAGTGCGATCTCGTCATTGCGATCGGCGGCGGTAGTGCAATCGACGCGGGTAAGGCTATCGCCGCCGCCGCCGCGAACCCGGGCGACCTTCTCGATTACCTCGAAGTGATTGGAAAAGGCCAGCCGCTCGAATCCGCGCCGTATCCATTCATTGCAGTTCCGACTACGGCAGGCACGGGTTCCGAAGTCACCCGCAATGCCGTGCTGGGCTCACCGAAGCATGGCGTGAAGGTGAGCCTGCGGAGTCCGCTGATGCTGCCGCGCGTAGCGATTGTCGATCCGGAACTGACGCGGTCTCTTCCACCCGGCATCACAGCCAGTACCGGGCTCGACGCGCTGACGCAATTGATCGAGGCGTATGTTTCGTCGCGGGCTAATCCCATGACCGATAACTTCTGTCTCGACGGTATCCGCCATGCCGCGGCGAGCCTGCTGCGCGCATATAAGAACGGGGGCGATGGCGAAGCGCGAACGGGAATGGCGTGGGCGAGTCTGCTTGGCGGACTGGCGCTGGCCAACGCGGGACTTGGCGTAGTGCATGGATTCGCGGCGCCCATCGGCGGCACGTTCGAAGCACCGCATGGGGCCGTTTGCGCCGCGCTGCTTCCGGCGGGGATGCGGGCGAATATCGATGCGCTTCGAGAGCGGGATCCGAGAGGTCCTGCGCTTGAGCGGTACGCCACAATTGCCCGTATCGTTACCGGAGACCCGAACGCTACTCCGGAAAAGGGCGCGCGGTGGGTGCAAGCCCTGGCGAAGCAGCTTGCGATCCCGACGCTGGCGGCCTACGGAATTCGCGAACGCGATGTTCCGGAACTGGTTGAGAAAGCGGGCCGCGCGAGCAGCATGAAGGCCAATCCTGTTTCTCTCACGCCAGTCGAATTGGCGACGGTAATTGAGCGTTCTCTATAACGTGATTGCCGACCTTATCGACGTGTACCTGCAAATCGCCCTTCTCGTCGACGCCGAACGCGGGTGTGAACCGGCCTCCCCAAACGACTTCGTTGAAGCGATACGAAAAGCGTTGATGAACCGTCTGGCCGAACGTTTCGTCCCAGGCCTTCACCAGCACCATAAATTCGGCCTGCAGGGCTTCGAAATCGGCGGGCGATTTTCCGAACAACGGACTCTCGGAATCGATCGGATGCACGACGGTCCACGTCAGCGGGAACAACATGATGGTGTCGCGCTCGAGTTTGAGAATCTTGAATTCGCGGCGCGACCCGCCATCCGCGCGATCGACAGTCATCATCATCAGGGTGACCGCCGGCTCGATCAGCGTATTGGCCCGCCGGTTCACCATGCGGAACTGAAGGCTCCAGCCATCCTGATAGGGCGAGATCAGCGCTTTCCCGCTGAAGCCGATGCGCGCCGACGGTTTGGAAACGCGTCCGAATAAAAGTCCGGTAGCGACGGCAAAACCCAACACGCCGGCGAGCGCTTCGAAGGCCGCGACGCTGTTGGCCGTGGCGCTCCGGGGAGCGACGGCGCCGAACCCTACGGTCGTCAGGGTTTGCGAGCTGAAGAAAACGCACTGGAGAAATGGGTTGTAGTTCGTACTCGATTCGATTTGTAAAGCGTCCGGCCCCAGCGAATAGTAGATGCCGGCAAAAACAAAATTAACCAGCACGTAGGCGAGGACAATCAATCCAAAAAAGTTCGCCCAGGAAAGGCTGACCAGAAACAGGTAGGGATGGACGTCGTGCCAGTTCGTGCCCTGGCGCAACACGTTGAAACTTCCGTCCGGATTGATGATTCTGCGCAGCGGCCCGTCATACTTCTGTGTCAGGCCGGGATCGAATGTCGGCTTCTGCATGGAATGAGTTTAGCGGTCCGGAGGTGCAGGAAACGCGACTTGAAGTCGCGCCTCCGTTAGCCGGCCCGCCGATATACGGTACTCTAAACCCACATGAGCGAGCAGCGGGTCGCATTGGTGACGGGCGCGTCGTCCGGCATCGGCCGTTCCTGTGCGGAACTTCTCGCAGCCCGCGGGTTACGCGTGTACGGAGCTTCGCGGCATCCGCAGCCGCATGCTTCGTTCGAATCGCTGCGCATGGATGTCCGCGAAGACGCGTCGGTCGACGAGGCGATCGCCCATTTTATCCAGCGCGAAGGCCGCGTTGACGTGGTGGTTAATAACGCCGGAATCGCCCTCGCAGGCGCGGTGGAAGACACCTCGCTCGAAGAAGCGAAAGATCAGTTCGAAGTCAACTTCTTCGGCGTGCTGCGCGTTTGCCGCGCGGTGCTGCCCATTCTTCGCGAGCAACGGTCGGGATACATCGTGAATATCGGATCGATCGGCGGTCTGGTGGCGATTCCTTATCAGGGCCTGTACAGCGCCTCGAAATTTGCCCTCGAAGGACTCAGCGAATCGCTGCGGCTGGAGGCCGGACGGTTCGGCGTGCATGTGGTCCTGATTGAGCCGGGCGATCATCGGACTTCGATCACGGAGAATCGGCGCAGGACAGCGGGTTCACAGAGCAACCCCTTTTATCGCGACCGATTCGAACGCGCGATCGCAAGGATGGCGGCGGATGAACGACGCGGTGCCGATCCCGCAGCTACGGCGCGGCTGCTCTTTCGCATCGTCAATCATTCGCGGCCGCGCCTGCGGTATACGGTGGGTCCGGCGCCCGAGCGTGCGGCCGTATGGTTGAAGCGTTTGATGCCTTACGCGGTTATCGAGAAGCTGATGGACTTTTATTATTCCCGCTAACGAGAGTTATAACCCGAATGGGAGGCTTGAAAAAAATATGCGTACCCGCGAAAATTCCGGTATGAAGCTATTGCTGGTTGCCGGGCTGCTTACGGTTTTTGTGTGCCAGTCTCAAGCCCGAAAAACCGGAGCGATCCCCGCAAACACAAGAATCTACGTGGACGCGGCAAGCGGCTTCGACACCTACCTCAGCGCGGAAATACAACGCAGACACGTGCCGCTCATGATAACAACCAACAAGATGGCGGCGGATTATGAGCTCGAAGCCGTGTCCGGAGGCTTGAAGATTCCAGGCCCCGATTGGTGGAACGCGTGGACCCGCGGGTACGGTGAGCCAGAAATCCGGGTGGTTGATATTCACACAAGGGATGTCGTTTTCACCGCGGGGCTCAACCGCAACACTTCGCTGCACACCTGGCAGATCGCGGCCAGAGCCTGCGTGGCAAGGCTTCAGTCCGGGGTCCGCCGCGCGGAGAGCAGTTTCCGATCGAGCGCACATCCGATCCTTGACTTCTGAAGAGCCTTGACTTCTAAAGATCCTTGATTTCTAAAGCTCGGCGCCACTAACGAAGGTTATAACTCGAAGGGCAACCTTGAAGGAGTGCCCACATAACCTCGACAATCGCTGCATGAAGGCGTTGTTTCTCAGCGGTCTGTTTGCGGTTTTGGTTTGCCAAGCTCAGGCGCAGGGCATTAGCGTAATTCCAGCCAACGCGAAAATTTACGTAGATGCGGCGACTGGTTTCGACACTTACCTGGCCGCGGCGATCAAGAGCCAGCACGTGCCGCTCGCAATAACGACCCAAAAGGACGCAGCGGACTACGAACTCGAGGCTATGTCCGGAGCGCGGAAGATTCCGAGCGCCAGCTGGTCGATCCTATGGGGTCACGGCGACGCTGAAGCCGTGATTCGACTGGTCGACCTTCGCACCAGCGAAATCGTGTTCGTTTATGCGCTGGAACACAACAAGAAGATAGTCTACGATCCGCGGACTACAGCGGAAGCCTGCGCGAAGCAGCTCAAGTTCGGGATGAACCCCGCGGCAATTCCTTCCACGGAACGGCTGCGGTCCAAAGACCCGGCGCTTAATTTCTGAATCTGAATAGGTACGCCAGGCCACCCGCTCCCAGCAGAATTCATGCACCGCGCGGCCGCGCCGTCCGCTTTCCCCCCGAGAAGTCAGCGTGAAAAACAGCCTCGCTGCTTGAAAGACCGTACCGGCGTTCCGGCACCTTTGACGCCCTCCGTTCCTTCGCCCAGTGCGATATGCTTCAGGTATTAACTTGTATTAACTTGGCGACGCAGTCGGAGGTTCCATGAGTTTCCGCGAACAGCTTCACGCATACATTGCGCAACTGGAACAACGTCTGCGTTGGAGCACTTTGCTGCGCGGCTTCGCCATTCTCACCGGCGGCGCTTTGGTGGCAACGCTGGTGCTGGTCACAATCGCCAATGCGCTCGCTTTTTCGAATGGAAGTGTGACTGCGGCGCGCTTCGGACTGATTTTGGTTTTGGCCATTGCCGCTGCCGCCGGGTTGGCGCTGCCCTTGCGCCGCCTGACCCGCCGCCGGGCCATCGGTACCGCCGAAGCCGCCTTCCCACAATTCCAGCAGCGCCTCACCACCTTCGTTGAGCGCGAGGGCAATACGGTTAAAGATCCGTTTATTGAACTACTGGCCGGGGACGCCCTCGATGTCGCCCAATCCGCCGAGCCCACACAATTGGTCACCGACCGCCGCCTTTGGATCTCGTTGGGCAGCGCCGTCGGGGCCTTCGCCATCCTTATCTGGATGATTGCCGCCGGACCCGGTTTTCTCGGGTACGGCGCCTCGCTGCTTTGGACCGGGACGCACAGCGGCAAGCCTGCGCTCTACGATCTGCGCGTGACTCCCGGCGACGCCGTCGTGCGCCGTCACGCGGACCAGATGGTTTCGGCGCTCCCCACTGGCCTGCGCTCGCCCGGCGTCAAGTTGTATGCCCGCTTTCAGAGCTCCTCCCGTTGGGAAGAGATTGCGATGCAGCCCACGGCGGCCGGCAATTTCGCAGGCGGCTATCAATTTCTGTTTGCCGGTTTGCCTGAGAACGTCGAATACTACGTCAAAGCCGGAGCGATGACGTCGAAGCGCTTTAACATTCGCGTCACCGATTTGCCCGCAGTGAAGCAGATCCGCGTTACCTACCATTACCCCGCCTGGACCGGCATGATGCCCGAGATCGAGGAGCGCGGCGGCGATCTGCGTGCTGTCATCGGCACCGAGGCCGAACTCGAAGTCTCGACCGACCGCCCCCTGCAGGGCAGCCAGATCCAGCTCGACAACGGAGAGAAAATCCAACTTACCGGCGGCCAGAATAACGTCTATCGCGGCACCGTCAAGATGGATAAGGACGGCGTCTACCATGTCGCCGGTGTTGAGGCAGGCCAGCCCGTTCGCGTCAGCGAAGATTTTTTCATCGAGGCCCGCAAAGCCAACCCGCCGCAGATTGCGTTGGTGCGCCCCGGCCGTGACTATCAGGCTAGCCCTATCGAAGAGGTTACCGTTACAGCGAAGGCGACAGATGAATACGGCCTCAACGGTGTCACTCTGCATTATTCGGTCAACGGCGGCCCCGAGGTTTCGGTGGATCTGCTCAAGCAAAAGGGCGCGAAAGAAGCCGACGGATCGACCACGCTCGCACTGGAGAATTTCAAGCTCATTCCGGGCGATCTGGTCAGCGTCTACGCCACCGCGAAGGACGGCAACGCCGAATCCCACACAGACATGACTTTCATCCAGGCCGACCCGTTTGAGCGCGAGTTTTCGCAATCGCAGACGGGCGGCGGTGGAGGCGGCGGTGGGGGCGGTGGCGGGGGCGATCCCTCCGAGCAGATCTCGCAGCGGGAGAAGGAAATCATATCCGCCACTTTCAAACAACAGGGAGACAAGAACTCGACTCCGCAGCAGGCCACGGACATCGCCAAGCTGCTGTCCCAGGCGCAGGCTACATTGCGTGATCAGGCCGTCTCGCTTTCCGGACGCCTGGAGGCCCGCGAGTTGACCAATGAAGTGCAGGCCATCAGCGCCTTCCAGAAGGATATGATCGCCGCGTCTCAAGCCATGGCGCCGGCCGCACAGCAATTGCAGCAGGAGAAGTGGAAGGACGCCATCCCCAACGAGCAGAAGGCTCTGCAATCGCTGCTGCGCGCCGAAGCCACCTTCCGGAAAATTCAGGTTGCGTTTGGAGCGCAGGGCGGAGGCGGCGGTGGGGGCGGCGCGGCGCGCGATCTGGCGGCGCTCTTCGATCTCGAACTCGATACCGAGAAGAATCAATACGAGACCCAGAAATCCGCGGCTTCGACCGCCGAGCAAAAGGCACAGGAGATCGCCGACGCGCTGAAGAAGCTCGACGAACTGGCCAGGCGCCAAGAGGATCTGGCCCAGCAGCAACGCAATTCCACCCAGACTGCCGAACAAAAATGGCAACAGGAAATGTTGCAGCGCGAGGCAGACCAGCTCCAGCGACAGATGGAGCAACAACTCGCTCAAAATGGCCAGCAAGGCCAACAGGGGCAGCAGGGGCAAAAGGGCCAGCAGAGCGGCCAGAGCGGTTCAGCTTCCGGGCAAGGCAGCGCGGCCAATTCCCAGCAGTCCGCGGATCAGGCTGCCGATAGCAGACAGCAGGCAGCCCAACAGGCGCTCGACCGCCTGCGTCAGGCCAATGACGATATGAGACGCGCCGCCTCGGGGAATGCCAGCGGGGCCGATTCCCGCCGCGCCGCCGACCGCTTGCGCCAGGCCACCGACCTGCTGGGCGGCATGCAGCAGCAGGACGCCGCCGGCCGCCTCAACTCGATGGCGCAAACGGCCGAGCAATTGGCGGCCCGGCAAAAGCAGCAGGCGGATAAGGTGCGCGACTTGATGGCTCAGCTGAATGCCGCTCGCGCAGCCAATCAGCCGCTGCACTACCCTTCCGCCCAGGAAATCGACAAGATGGTCAACGACCGCCAACAGGTGAGCGACGACCTGTCGCGCCTCACCCAGCAACTGCGTGGTGCGGCGCGCGAGCTCGCGCCGACGCAACCGGCGGCTTCCGGCAAGTTGCGGGGCGCGCTCGACGGCATGGACGAAAACGATCTCGGGACACGCCTGCAGCGCAGTTCGGATCAACTGCGGAGCGGCGGCTTCTCCGATCAGGCCGAAACCGCTCTCACCAGCGACCTGCAAAAACTGGGCCGGCAGGTCGGCGATGCGGCTCGCGCCCTGGGCAGTGCTGAGCATACATCCCAGGACGCCGCGCTGAATCGCGCCATGGATGACCTGGCCCGGCTGCGCGACGAGCTCGCCGGCCTCGGCGGACGTCCCAACTCTCAATCGAATCCTCAAGCAGGACAGGGTCAGCCCGGCCGTTCAGGCCAACAATTCCAGTCTGGTCCTCTCACTCGCGGCGGCCAACAGCAAGCGCAAAACGGCCAGCCCGGGCAACAGGGACAACAAGGCGGCCAAAGCGCCGGCAGCCAAAGCGCCGGCAGCCAGAGCGCCGGCGGCCAGCAGCAGGGTGGTCAAGCGGGCGGACGCCAGGCGGGTCAAGTCGGCAATACAGTGGCTGGTGGCGGGGGCAATCGCGAAGGCAATGTGAACGGCGGGCTCGACACCGGCAATACTCGCATCTCCGGCCGGGCCGTGGCGCCCCAACAAGGTCCGAACCCGGCCGATACCCAGCGCCAGATCGATCAGGGATTGAACCTTCTCAACCAGGTTCGTGCCGCAGTGCAGGATAGTCCCGAGGCGCGGCAGGAGTTGCAGGCCCTGATCGATCAAATGCGCAAGTTGGATCCCAGCCGTTTCCCCGGGAATCCCGCCCTGGTCGAGCAGATGCACCAGCAGCTTGTCAGCAGCGTGGACGCGCTGGAACTGCAACTGCGCCGCCAGCTCGATGAGAACCAGGGTGGCACGATCCGCAACACGGATCCGACAAAGGTCCCGGCCGGCTATCAGGACTCGGTCGCCGAGTACTACCGCAAACTCTCCGGCGGCGGCCACTAGCCGCGACCTCTACATGCACGCGGCGCGGCGATGCGGTCGCGCCGGTCGGCCGCAGTCCTATGAATAACGCAGCAATGCCTTGAAGCCGTAGTCCATGTGCTGTTGGATATGGCAGTGAAAAAGGGTCGGCCCCGGCTGGTCAGCGGTGAAGTCCACGCTGGCGCGCCCGTAGGTGGGCACTACGACTGTGTCCTTGATCACGCCCGAAGTGGCTTTGCCGTAGATCTCGGCGATTTCGAGTTGGTGCCGATGCACGTGCAACGGATGCGCGTCATCGGTGCGGTTATGAAACGTCAGCCGGTATCTCGTCCCCTGCTTGAGCAGAAACTCCTGTTCGTGGGGATAGGGTTTGCCGTTTACAGTGAAGCTGTTGAATTTGCCGGCGCCGCGCGGCACCTTTTCAAATATCATGTCCAACTTCTCCGCGGGCGCCGGTTGCGACGTCGGCTTGCCGAAGAGGGTGTAGTCCCAGTTGGATTTGGGTGGTGGCGTCCACTGCGGGGTACGGCGTTGATTGGCGTATTCGATTACGATGCCCAAGCCGCCTTCACGTACCGGGTCCTCGGGCGCGCCCAGTATCCAAACGCCGGGCTGGTTCATCTCCACCCAGGCGTCGATACGCTCGCCCGGACCCAGCATCAACACGTCCACGGCCGCCGGAGTGGGCACGGGATTTCCGTCGAGCGCGATCACATTGAATTTGTGTCCGGGCAGGGCGAGATGGCGGTTCTCGATTGCGCTCGCGTTCAGAACGTGAAACATCACGCGTTCGCCGGGCTTCACGCGGATGGGATCGCCGGCGCCGAGCGCCTTGTCGTTGATGGAAAAAATATCGGCCGCGACCTCCATCCCCACCGGCCGCGTATCCATCACCGCCGGCTTTTCCGGCTGCGGCCCCGTGGCATCAAGATCGTCGTTATCCATCGATTGGTTGGTGAAATAAGGCTCCCAATCGCGTAATGCGAGGTAGTGTTCCTGATCGAAGTTGCCGGGATTATTCGCTCCCTCAATGATCAGAAAGCCGAACATTCCGGTATAGCTGCCGCGGTGCAGGTCGTCCATCGACATCGTGTGAGTGTGATACCAGCGCGTGCCGGCCGGGGTGGGAGTGAACTGATAGCGGCGGCTTCCGTGCGGAGGCACTACCGGGGTGCCTTCTTCCTCCGATCCGTCCACATCGGAGGGAATGAGCAATCCGTGAAAATGCACATACTCCGGCACGTCAGTGTCATTGATGACGTTGACCGTGACGGGCACGCCTTCCTTCATCCGCAGCCTTGGCCCTGGTGAGGTGCCGTTGTAGCCGACGGTGCTGAGGATGCGATTGGGCGCCAGTTCGACCGTGATCGGCCCGATTTGCAGCGTGAAGTCAGTTTTGGCGATGTCTTGCGGACCAGTGGGCGCAAGGAAGGATTGAGTTTGCTGGCCCACCAGCCGGCTACTTGCGGCCGCCAAACCGGCAATCTTGAGAAATTCGCGTCGTTCCATGAGGAATACTGAAAACCAGCTTCGATCATAGTATCGCCTGTATCGCCTTGAGGCCAACCGCCAATCGCATTGCCAACGAAAGCGACGACGAACGGGGTCAATGGCGCTTCGTGTGCGATCTCGAATTCGGGTAAAAATTTCTCAGCCCAAACGATGAGAGTGTCGCCGGATTCGCGCAACCGTCCAGCCCCTAACCTCTCTGAATCGATTCGGTCCCTCGCGACTGCTGTGAAGCCGTTGTGAAGCGCGGTCGTGGCAATGCGCGGACAGCGGAACCTGGTATGATTGCAGCGTGCCGCCCTTATGAAATTAACGGCTGTATACATGAAAGCACCCGAAGGTTATGTCGCGTTCGTCGAGGAACTGCCTGGCGCGAACACACAGGGAGCAACCCTTGAAGAAGCGCGCGCGAACCTGGAGGAAGCGGTCACCATGGTTCTGGATGCAAACCGCGAGCTGTCCGAGCAATCGCTGAGGGGTTTCGAGGTCTTTCGGGAAACGTTGATGTTGCCCGTTGCGTGAAACGCACCGAACTCGTCCGGCATCAGGAATAGCACGGCTGCGACCTCCACCGCGAGGGCGGTAACCACACCATATACGTAAACCGAAAGGCGCAGAGATCTTTCGCGGTTCTGCGGCCATAGCGATGAAATTTCAGCAAAGATGAGCGCGGCAAGTTCTTTCTGGCAAACGCTGAACTGCGGTTGCCGATCTATTTGAACGCTGACGTACAGGCTTATCTGACCGAACGCGCGGCGCAAAAAGACATACCGCTCGGCGAGAAGGTGAACATGCTATTGAAACAGGAAATCCGGGTTGTCGAATCGGTCAAGTAAAGCTGGCCCGCATAAGCTTCGATTAGAAAAGTCGCACAGCAGCAGTTCCCCATAATCCTGGAGTTGCGTGAGAAATGCCGAATACCTCCGACTGGCCCCCGCTTTGACGATCATCGCAGCCGCGGTGGAGAACTTATTAAGCGATAAGCATCAAGACATCATTTATAGTATGATTTGATGTATGAGAACTACCCTCAGCCTTGATGACGATGTGGCTGTCCTGCTTGATCGGCTTCGAAAGGAGAGAGAGACCACCTTCAAGCAGATCGTAAACGAAGCTCTGCGTCAGGGACTTGAACGGATGACCCAGCCCAGTATTCCGAAAAGGCCTTTCCGCACCCAGCCAGTGGCGTTGGGGAAATGCTACTTTCCGAACCTCGATAACACCTGGGAAGTACTCGCCCAGGCGGAAGGTGAATCGTACAAATAGATGATCCTGGTGGACGTCAATCTGCTGGTCTATTCATGGGACTCCGCATCGCCGAATCACGAAGCCGCACGAAGCTGGCTTGATGCGAAGCTGAACGAAACGGCCCGGGTCGGATTGCCATGGGAGTCGACGCTCGGGTTTGTCCGGGTTGTCACAAACCCACGAATTTTTGAGCGTCCCGCGACGATCACGCGCGCCTGGCGGCAGGTGGAGGCGTGGCTTAGCTGCAATAATGTCTGGATTCCACATGCAAGCGTGGAACATAACGCGGTGCTGGGCGGATTGTTACGTGATCTGGGTGGTGGACCGAATCTGATCCCGGATGCGCACCTGGCTGCGCTGGCCATCGAGCACGGGTTGACTCTCTATTCATCGGACGGCGATTTCGCGCGTTTTCAGGGCTTGCGGTGGTCGAATCCGCTGAAGCGCTGAACGTAATCCATTTTTCCCTGTTATCGCGCTTCGGCGGCGCCCTCTGCTGTCGCTCTCCACGCTGTCGCCCTCCCCTGCAGAAGCTGCCGCGGTTCTGATACGCTGCAAGAGACACCCGAGGTTAATATATCCATGAAGCTGGTGCGGCCCATCTCCGGCATTTCCCTCCTGTTTTTTCTCAGCGTCACATTGTTTGCGCTGCAACAGGGAGGCCGCCGGCGATACTCCTACTCGGACGGGCCGAGCGTGCCCTCGGAATTTTATTGGAGCCGGCTCCAGTACACTTCCGGCTATGCCAGCGGCAGCAGCTTCGGTTATCGCAGTTATCGCGGCTCCTGGTCCAGGGATTATCCCAAGGCCGACAACGATTGCCTGATTGCCCTGCGGCGTTTGACCCGTATCAACTCTCCGTCGCCGCTGAACGTTGCGGATCTCGACAGTGACCATCTCTTCGACTATCCCTGGATCTACGCCGTCGACGTCAACACCTGGACCTTCACCGACGAGGAGGCCAAACGCCTGCACGATTACCTTTTGAAGGGCGGTTTCCTGATGGTGGACGATTTCCACGGCACCGACGACTGGGAGCATTTCATGGCCGGCATGCGCCAGGTGTTGCCCGATCGTCCCGTCGAGGATCTCAAGGATAATGACGAGATCTATCATGTCCTCTACGACATCAACGAAAAGTTTCAGATCCCGAGCGAGGTCTACGTCAACACCGGCCGAACCTATGAGAAGGACGGTTACGTGCCCAAGTGGCGCGCCATCCGCGACGACCACGGGCGCATCATGGTGGCGATCTGCGCCAACATGCATCTCGGTGACGCATGGGAGTGGGCGGATAGCCCGGAGTATCCGGAGAAGTTTTCCGGACTTGCGTTTCGGATCGTACTCAACTACATTACCTACGCCATGACCCACTAGGCAGTTCACGAGCAGCCCACCAGCTTGTAGCCAATCAGCCAATGTTCGAGTTTTTTTTAAAGTATCCGCGTTCCGTGTATGCACGCGGCCAATTTGCCCTTTTGGGGGCATGGCCGAAGTGGATGCTCGTGGTGCTGATCCTGGCCGCGGCCGCCGGTCTGGCCTGGCTGATCCGCTCCCGCATGGCGGAGGCCGCGCCGGTCATGCGCGGCTGGCGAGCCTGGGTCATCTGGGGCTTGCAGACGCTGCTGGCCGCGCTGATTCTCATCCTGCTGTGGCAGCCGGCGATTACCGTGGCCGAGTTGAAGCCGCAACAAAACATCATCGCGGTGCTGGTGGACGACTCACGCAGCATGGGCATATCCGAAGGCGGTTCGACGCGCCAGGCTCAGGCCGTCACCGCACTTCAGAACGGCGTCCTGGCCAACCTCAACCGCTCCTTTCAAACGCGTCTCTACCGCGTCGACGCCGTGCCCGCCCGTATCGACAACCTCAAGGACCTGCAACCCAGCGCGCCCTCGACCCGCATCGGCGACAGCCTCAAACAGTTGAGCGAGGAAACTTCCGATCTGCCCATCGGCGCCGTGGTGCTGCTCAGCGACGGCGACGACAACGCAGGGGGCATTAACGCGGACACCATCAGCGCGCTGCGCGCCCGCCACATCCCCGTTCACACGGTGGGCTTCGGACGCGAGCGCGCCGAACATGACGTGGAGATGGACGATGCCGTCGTCGCTCCCCGCGCCCTGGCCGACTCCCGCCTTGCCGCGAAGATCACATTTCACCAACGTGGATACGCAGGCGCAAAGATCAACCTGACGGTGCGCGACGTCAGTACTGGCCAAGGCAAAGTCCTTGCTTCCCGCGCCATTAGCCTCGGTCCGGACGGCAATCTCCAGACCGAGACTTTGATGTTCGATATCGGCGGCGCCGGCGCCAAAACGCTCCAGATCGCGGCCGCTCCGCTGCCGGGCGAGGAGAATACGGCCAACAATACCTTGACCCGCGTCGTGAATGTCGGCTCCGAAGCGCGCCGCATCCTGTATATGGAGGGTGAACCGCGCTGGGAGTACAAGTTCATCCGCCAGGCGGAAGAGGATGACCGCATGGTGCAGATCGTCTCCATCGACCGCACCAGCGAAAACAAGATCTACCGCCAGGGAATCTCCGATCCCAAGGAACTGGCCGATGGCTTTCCCTCCAAGCCGGAGGACCTGTTCGTCTACCAGGGATTGATCATCGGGTCGGTGGAGGCCGGCTACTTCACTCCCGTCCAGCAGGAATTAATCCGCGAGTTCGTGGATCGCCGCGGTGGCGGCTTACTGCTGCTCGGCGGTCAGTTTGCACTGGCGGATGGCGGCTGGAACGCCTCTAGCCTTACCGACCTTCTGCCGACGGCGCTGCCCACTCAGGCGGGCACTTTTCATCGCGAGGCCGATCCGCGGAACGGCACCGCCCATACGACAGCCGAGCTGGCACCCGCTGGCGTGGATAGCATAATTACCCGCCTGGTCGACGACCCCGCCGCTAACGCCGCCAAGTGGCAGAAGCTGCCCTACCTGATGGACTATGAAGACCCTGGCACTCCCAAGCCGGGGGCAAACGTTCTTGCGAACATGATTACGCCCGAAGGCCGTAAGTTGCCTTTGCTGATTACGGAAAACTTCGGCCGGGGCCGCACCGCAATTATGGCCACCGGAGGCAGTTGGCGCTGGCAGATGAGTTCGCCGCTGGGCGACACGGCTCACGATTTGTTCTGGCAGCAACTCCTGCGGTGGGTGGCTTCGGATACGCCTGGACATGTATCGGCTTCCGTCCCCGCTCAGATGCTGCTCGACAACGGCGCTGTGACGATCACCGCTGGGGTTCGCGATCAACAGTACAACCCCGCTCCCGATGCCAGGGTCGAAGCCCATATCCTCGGTCCGAGCGGCGTCAGCGCTCTGGTCGAGATGACACCGGTGCCCGATAATCCCGGGCAGTTCCAGGCCGCATGGTCCGCTCCAAAGATTGGCGCGTACCTGACCGAAGTCACGGCCGTGCGCGCCGGCAAAGAACTCGGCCGCGACGTATTGACCTTTCAACGCATGGACGGTGTAGCCGAGAATTTCCATACCGAACAGAACCGGGATCTGCTCGAACGCCTCGCTAGCCAGACCGGCGGACAATATTGGAAGCCAGCCGACCTCGGCAAACTCGCCGGCGCCATTCCCTTTTCGGAAGCCGGCGTGACGATGCGCGAGACCAGGGATCTGTGGGATTTGCCGCTGGTTTTCCTGGTGTTGCTGCTGCTGCGCTTTTCGGAGTGGTGGCTGCGGCGGAAGTGGGGCATCGTTTGAAAAAACTAAAGTGCAGGCCAAAGGCCTACTCCACAAATCTTGTCAGAACCTATGGATCGATGTGGAGTAGGCGTTTTCGCCTGCGCCTTTTCACAGCGGATAGTTATTGATGCTACAGCGCTTCCTCGATCCTTCCGTTCTCGCCAGCATCTCCAGCCTCGATCTGGTTGCCAGGACCGTGGTCGATGGCTTCGTCGCCGGCCTGCACCGTTCTCCCGACTTTGGTTTCAGCCAGGAGTTCGCCGAATATCGCGCATATTATCCGGGCGACGATCTTCGCCTCGTCGATTGGAACGTCTACGCCCGCACCGAGCGGTTGTATCTCAAGCGTTTTCGCGGCGAAACCAACAGCTTCCTGACAATATTGCTCGACGCCAGCAACTCGATGCAGTTCGGCTCCCATGGCGTCAACAAGATGGATTACGCCCGTTACCTCGCTGCATCGCTCTTCTATCTCGCCATTCACGGCCAGCGCGACGCCGCCGGGCTGATCACCTTCGACGACGAGATCCGCAACTATATCCGCCCCTCTACCCGCCAGGGGCAGTTGCATCGTTTGCTGGCCGGTCTGGAACAGGCCGAAGCCCGCGCCCGCACCGATTTCGCCAAGCCCATGCGTTACTTCCAGGAGTTCCTGAAGCGCCGCGGCATGGTGCTGATCGTCTCCGACTTCTGGGAGTCGCCCGAGAGCATTGTCCGCAACATCGAGCCGCTGCGCTACCACGGAAACGAGGTGATCCTGTTCCACGTCCTCGACCCCGAGGATGTGCGTCCCAAATTGAGAGGCCCGTCTATCCTGGTTGACCTGGAGACCCAAAACCAGATTGAGGTTACCCCCGATTACTCTAAGAAGGAATATCGGGAAAAGATCGAGGCGCACCTTGCCGATCTGCGCGACCGTACCCAAGCCGCGGGCATGGGCTACTACCTGCTCATGACCGACCGGCCCCTCGACGCCGCGTTGCGCGAGTACCTCACCCTGCGCGGAGGCCGCAAATAAATGGGACTGTTCGCGCCCTGGTTTCTGGCCGGTCTGGCGGCGCTCGCGCTTCCGCTCTATCTGCATTTGTTGAAGCGGCAAACCACCAAACCCAAACCGGTGAGTTCGCTGATGTTCTACGAGTCGCGCACGCAAGCCTCGACCCGCCATCGCCGGCTCCGCTATTTCCTGCTGCTGTCGCTGCGGCTGCTCGTGCTGCTGCTGTTGATTCTCGCCTTC